>JAGYHI010000028.1 GCA_018457335.1 Candidatus Altimarinota bacterium
AAAATCTTTAATCAAGCAGAAACGGAAGCTCATAAAATGGTTGGTGAATCTGCTGTTCAGCCTGGATTTGAAACCTCGATTCGGATTTTGGTGGCATCAGAGACACGCACTTCAGCTCATGAAGGACTCAAAACTTTGATTTCAACAAACTCGCTTTTTACGTACGAATATCACCTTGATTAAACAACAAATCACTTCAAACTACCCAGATGCAGAAATCAAAGAAATCCCAAAAGAAAAATTGCCGGATATTAAGCCGGTGGGATATGTACTGGAATCAGCGTCGATTGGAAAAGAAACCGATGATATTTATCCGATAAAAACTTATAAATATCTCGAAGATGACTCAATTTCAAACTGGACAAATAACTTTTGAGCCCTTCAAAAAACTGACATTGCTTGTGTACAATATGTCATTAAACCACTTGGTGCGAGTTGGAATCGTCGCGCGAAAAAAGCGGCTCGTCTCGTCGCAAAAGGAGAATATAAAAAAGGTTTAAAATTTGGAATTATTGGCTCAGCTTTTAATTTTATTACCGCGCCATTTCGGTGGTTTTTGTATCGATTCATCAAAAATGAATCTATCTCGGGGGATAGCGTAACACACCCTGGGGCTTCATCGGGAGATGCTTATAAAATCTTTAATCAAGCAGAAACGGAAGCTCATAAAATGGTTGGTGAATCTGCTGGTCAGCCTGGATTTGAAACCTCGATTCGGATTTTGGTGGCATCAGAGACACGAACTTCAGCTCATGAAGGACTCAAAACTTTGATTTCAACAAACTCGCTTTTTACGGACGAATATAACAATCAACTTGATAATCCACAAATGCTTGAAGACTTATTTGGGTTCTTCTTTACGCCAATTCGATATTTTGCTTTTAAATACCGACTTATCGGGGTACTCCAAAATATCAGTCGATTTTCGACAGATGAACTGGCGACAATGTATCATTTTCCTGATATTAAATATAATAAATCACCACTTATTGCGTGGATGGACTATAAAATGTTACGAACTCCGGTCGAACTCAAATTTCCAAAAGATCCGCTTTTACTATCTGATTACAAGCGGGATACCGACGGAAATATTATTACTGTGGATGGTTCACTTTTGAAGGTGGATAAAAATAAAAATCTTTTCCGAGATGAAAATAAAAATCTCCAACTCATCGATGGTACAGTGATACCGATTGTGCGAGAAGGAAAAAATCTTGGAAAGCCAATTGATGCAGGAAAATATCCAATCGAACAACAAGTCCAAAGAACTCTCGGTGGATTTCCACTTTTCAAGGATTCTGTCCTTATGGGTTGGAATGAGTATCGAAGTCGAAAAACTCCTATTTATTTTGATAAAAAAGACCGTGGACGACACCAATATGTAATTGGTAAATCTGGTGGTGGTAAATCGGTATTTATCGGATCGCTTGCGCGTCAAGATCTCTGGAATGGAGAAGGGCTTTGTGTTATCGATCCTCATGGGGATCTCGTAGAGGATATTATTTCCTTTACTCCAAAAGAGCGAGCGCAGGATATGATTATTTTTGATCCGTCAGATTTTGAGCGACCTATGGCGCTTAATATGTTGGATATTATCGCGACAGATCCTGATTTGCGAGCCATAGAAAAAGACCGTGCTGCCCTTGATGCGACTTCGATTTTTATCAAGATGTACGGAGATGAAATCTTCGGTCCTCGTATCCAGCACTACTTCCGAAATGGATGTTTGACATTGATGGACGATGAAGACGACGGAGGAACACTCATTGATGTGCCACGACTTTTTGTCGATGAAGCGTATATGAAATACAAAGTATCAAAAGTAAAAAATGTCATGGTAAAATCCTTTTGGCAAAACGAGTATGCGCAAACTGGAGACCGAGAGCGACAAGAAATGATTCCTTTCTTCCTGTCAAAATTTGGTCCATTTATCACGAATACAACGATGCGAAATATCATCGGGCAGACAAAATCAGCCTTTAATCTACGTCAGGTGATGGACACACAAAAAGTCCTTATGGTAAATCTCTCAAAAGGTAAAATGGGTGATCTCAATGCCCAACTTCTTGGTTTGATTATGGTGTCAAAAATCAATATGGCGGCAATGGCGCGTGCAGATATGCCAGAAAAAGATCGTAAAGATTTTTATCTTTATGTAGATGAATTTCAAAACTTCGCAACTGATACCTTCGGTGAGATTCTCTCCGAGGCTCGTAAATATAAACTTGCCCTCATTATGGCCCACCAGTTTATCGCACAGATCGGCGGAAGTGGAGCCAAAAAAGGCGACAAACCATCAATTAAAGATGCTGTCTTCGGTAATGCCGGAACGATTATGTCCTTTAAGGTTGGTGCGGAAGATGCGGAATACCTCGAAAAAGAGTATGCGCCGCTTCTTTCTCAACAGGATATCATCGGTATTGCAAAATATACCGCCTACTGTAAACTCAATATTGACAACTCAACAACTCGACCATTTGACATGAAAACCATTTGGGATCAAACCTTTAAAAATGACGCTGTCTCTGATGTCATCAAAGAATATTCTCGAAAAATGTACGGACGAAAAAAACAATATGTCGACATGGAAATCGAGGCCCGAATGGGAATGAGTCAAGAAGATTCAAATCCTGATACTACTAATATAGATACCAATCAAATTTAATTTTATTTTATGCGAAAACTTCTCTTCATACTTGTACTGTTGATTACAATTTTCAATATACTCCTCGTATTGAGTGTTTTTGGAATCGTAAATATTTCTCAGATACAAAATTTTACAAATGGAAATATGTCCTATATTTTGCTCGGACTTGCGATTGAAATGCCACTTTTGTATTTTCTTGTATATTTTTCTTATATCCGACCGGTTAGTCTCCTTAATCGAGATATTGCTCGGTTTTATACAGGAATCCAAGATAAACCAGAAATCAAAGCAAATGCTTGGAGTACAGGGATGAATAATCTTATCACCTTTTTTCTAAAAAGTTTGGAAATTTTGGGAGTTTTTAAGGAAGAACTCAAAGATGGACGGGTTTTACGGTCAGAAATCGAAATCGCGGCCGACATCCAAAAACAAAACCTCTTAAAAGAAGATGAAATAATTCCTGGTCTTGATGTGGCTATCGGAATCAACGCGGCCAGTGAGGTAGGCGGAGATAGTGTTGATATTGTCCCAGGAAAAGATGGAAACTACTATCTCTATGTCGGTGATGTGACGGGGCATGGAGTGCCTTCTGGACTTGTCATGATGATGGTAAATGCGCTTATTTCTTCATTTTCTACCAATGCTGTAAAAGGGGATTATATCCTCGGGGAAACCAATAAAGTCCTCAAACCACGAATCAAACCAAATATGATGATGACGGCGATTATGCTTCGCTGGGATAGTGTCAATCAAAAAATGTACTATACTGGTGCTGGACATGAGTATATTCTCGTCTACAAGGCTGACAAAAATAAAGTCTACAAAATCAAAAGTGGTGGTATGGCACTCGGTATGATGCGAGATATCAGTCGTGCCCTCAAAGAGCAGCAAATCGCATTTGATAAAGATGATATTATTATCCTTTACACTGATGGTATCATAGAAGCACGATATCGATCAGAGCAGACAGGTACACTTTTCGGGGTTGACAGGCTTATCAATTCTATCGTGTCGGCTCCTCAGCATACGCCAGAAGAAATTTTTAAAAAAATCACTATGGACTTGTCAAATTTTATAGGCTATAAACATGTTCAATACGATGATATTACACTTGCTGTCATCGGTATGAATCCTGACTCGAAAAAATGAAAAACTCTTATGAAAATCCCAGAAACTATTGATCATAATAAAATCGCTGAATGGAATTGGTGAGTAAAAAACTAAATTCCTCTTAAAAAATAATCTCTAATTTTTCTTTTATGTCTACAATGACACTCCCACAACTCGTATCTGCGGTGTACACCGGTGATGTAGAATGACTTGATTTTCCTTCGGTAGCACCTAAAAAAGTCGACACAACTTCGCCAACTTCGACACCAGTTTCGACATCAGAAATTGCTGCTTCTAAACAAAGAACACTCGTCAAAAATGACACAGAAGTGCTCGATGACGGGACAAAAAAACTCACAAAAGAAGAAGCCCTTGCCCTCAAAGAAACAGAAAAAGCCTACAAAGAATCTCTTGCTTTTGTCAAAGATATGATTGCACCGTCGATGATAAAAATCGATGCAACGAAACTTCAAATCGGGGATACTTTCATTCGTACGGTTTTTACGTATGCATATCCAGATGTCCTCGAAGGAAACTGGCTTTCACCGCTTATAAATTGGGATGTCAAGTTTGACATGTCGATGTTTATTTATCCGGTGTCGAGTGCACATGTGATGAAATACTTGCGACGACGATTGACACAACTTCGATCTCAATACTCTATCAACCAAGATAAAGGAATCACGAGTGATCCGCATCTTGAAGCACAAATGCAAGATGTCGAAGAGCTTCAACACTCATTGACTCGTGGACAGGAAAAGTATTTTCATTTCACACTGTATGTGACGGTATATGCAGAAAGCGATGAAGAGATGAAAAAACTCTCCAACAAACTCGACACGATGCTTGCCGGACGAAATATCATGACAAAACAAGCCTATCTTCGCTCTGAGCAAGGTTTTGTGGCGACAGGACCGTTTGCAAAAGATGAGGTCAATGTCTATCGAAATATTTCAACAAAAGGACTTTCGACAACTTTTCCATTTAGTTCAAATTCGCTTTCACAAGATGATGGAATTTTTTATGGAATCAATACGCACAATAAATCACTTATTATCTTCGATCGTTTCCGGTCAGAAAATGCAAATATGTGTGTCTTCGCGAAATCTGGTTGAGGTAAATCCTTTGCTGTAAAATTAGAAATTCTTCGCTCCCTTATGATGGGGACTGATGTCATCGTCCTCGATCCCGAAAATGAATACAAAGCGCTTGTGGATACGGTCGGTGGGACTTATCTCAATATCTCTCTCAACTCTGACGAGCGAATTAATCCATTTGATTTGCCACGCGGACTCAAAGATCGTGATGAGCATCCGGGAGATCTTCTTCGTGGGGCGATTGTAAATATGCTTGGACTTCTTCGTCTTATGCTCGGGCAAATCACCCCAGAAGAAGAGGCTATTATCGAAAAGGCCTTGATTACGACGTATTCTTTGAAGGGAATTACTATGGAAGATGATAGTGTTGACGGAAAAGAAATTCCACTCTTGAAGGATTTAGTGTCTGTACTTGAGACTATGGACGGTGCGACTGGTATCGTTAATCGACTCGAAAAATACACGACCGGAGTCTTCTCTGGCGTCTTCTCACAGCACACAAATGTCGATCTTCAAGGGGGTCTTGTCGTTTTCTCAGTGCGTGATCTCGATGACATTCTCCGTCCGATTGCGATGTATATCCTCCTCAATTACGTCTGGAATGTGGCGCGATCGAGCAAGAAAAATCGATTTCTTGTCGTGGATGAGGCGTGGAATGTGATGCAGTATGAGGATAGTGCAAAATTTCTTTTTGGTCTTGTCAAGCGAGCCCGAAAATATGGACTAGGTGTGACGACTATTACACAGGATGTCGAGGATTTTATGGGCTCATCATATGGAAAAGCCATCGTGACCAACTCTTCAATTCCTGAACTACTACGAGCAAATCGCTGGATTCTCTCAGCAAGCCCCAAAATTAGCACAGAAATAAATATCGAGATTATCATCGCGATAAGGAGTGCTGATCATTTTTTAGGATTCAGAGAAATCATAGTCAAAAATTAAGTGGTAATAATATTTTCTTCGAAATACGACGCAAGTACTTCGATACCGACATGCTCCCCACCAGCAAAGAAAAGTCCCGTACCGACAGAAGCATTGAGAAGGATATATTTTTCCTGCTCGGTCAACTTGAAAATATCTTGTAAAACATCAATCGATGCTGGAGATTGTTTAAGGAGAAGTTGGATTGAAGAGTTGGTCACGATGGCTTTTCCATATGATGAGCCCATAAAATCCTCGACATCCTGTGTAATAGTCGTCACACCTAGTCCATATTTTCGGGCTCGCTTGACAAGACCAAAAAGAAATTTTGCACTATCCTCATACTGCATCACATTCCACGCCTCATCCACGACAAGAAATCGATTTTTCTTGCTCGATCGCGCCACATTCCAGACGTAATTGAGGAGGATATACATCGCAATCGGACGGAGAATGTCATCGAGATCACGCACTGAGAAAACGACAAGACCCCCTTGAAGATCGACATTTGTGTGCTGTGAGAAGACGCCAGAGAAGACTCCGGTCGTGTATTTTTCGAGTCGATTAACGATACCAGTCGCACCGTCCATAGTCTCAAGTACAGACACTAAATCCTTCAAGAGTGGAATTTCTTTTCCGTCAACACTATCATCTTCCATAGTAATTCCCTTCAAAGAATACGTCGTAATCAAGGCCTTTTCGATAATAGCCTCTTCTTCTGGGGTGATTTGCCCGAGCATAAGACGAAGAAGTCCAAGCATATTTACAATCGCCCCACGAAGAAGATCTCCCGGATGCTCATCACGATCTTTGAGTCCGCGTGGCAAATCAAATGGATTAATTCGCTCGTCAGAGTTGAGAGAGATATTGAGATAAGTCCCACCGACCGTATCCACAAGCGCTTTGTATTCATTTTCGGGATCGAGGACGATGACATCAGTCCCCATCATAAGGGAGCGAAGAATTTCTAATTTTACAGCAAAGGATTTACCTCAACCAGATTTCGCGAAGACACACATATTTGCATTTTCTGACCGGAAACGATCGAAGATAATAAGTGATTTATTGTGCGTATTGATTCCATAAAAAATTCCATCATCTTGTGAAAGCGAATTTGAACTAAATGGAAAAGTTGTCGAAAGTCCTTTTGTTGAAATATTTCGATAGACATTGACCTCATCTTTTGCAAACGGTCCTGTCGCCACAAAACCTTGCTCAGAGCGAAGATAGGCTTGTTTTGTCATGATATTTCGTCCGGCAAGCATCGTGTCGAGTTTGTTGGAGAGTTTTTTCATCTCTTCATCGCTTTCTGCATATACCGTCACATACAGTGTGAAATGAAAATACTTTTCCTGTCCACGAGTCAATGAGTGTTGAAGCTCTTCGACATCTTGCATTTGTGCTTCAAGATGCGGATCACTCGTGATTCCTTTATCTTGGTTGATAGAGTATTGAGATCGAAGTTGTGTCAATCGTCGTCGCAAGTATTTCATCACATGTGCACTCGACACCGGATAAATAAACATCGACATGTCAAACTTGACATCCCAATTTATAAGCGGTGAAAGCCAGTTTCCTTCGAGGACATCTGGATATGCATACGTAAAAACCGTACGAATGAAAGTATCCCCGATTTGAAGTTTCGTTGCATCGATTTTTATCATCGACGGTGCAATCATATCTTTGACAAAAGCAAGAGATTCTTTGTAGGCTTTTTCTGTTTCTTTGAGGGCAAGGGCTTCTTCTTTTGTGAGTTTTTTTGTCCCGTCATCGAGCACTTCTGTGTCATTTTTGACGAGTGTTCTTTGTTTAGAAGCAGCAATTTCTGATGTCGAAACTGGTGTCGAAGTTGGCGAAGTTGTGTCGACTTTTTTAGGTGCTACCGAAGGAAAATCAAGTCATTCTACATCACCGGTGTACACCGCAGATACGAGTTGTGGGAGTGTCATTGTAGACATAAAAGAAAAATTAGAGATTATTTTTTAAGAGGAATTTAGTTTTTTACTCACCAATTCCATTCAGCGATTTTATTATGATCAATAGTTTCTGGAATTTTCATAAGAGTTTTTCATTTTTTCGCGTCAGGATTCATACCGATGACAGCAAGAGTAATATCATCATACTGGACATGTTTGTAGCCTATAAAATTTGACAAGTCCATAGTGATTTTTTTAAAAATTTCTTCTGGCGTATGCTGAGGAGCGGACACGATAGAATTGATAAGCCTATCAACCCCAAAGAGTGTACCTGTCTGCTCCGATCGATATCGCGCTTCTGTAATACCATCGGTATAAAGAATAATAATATCATCTTTATCAAATGCGATTTGCTGCTCTTTGAGGGCACGACTGATATCTCGCATCATACCGAGTGCCATACCACCACTTTTGATTTTGTAGACTTTATTTTTGTCAGCCTTGTAGACGAGAATATACTCATGTCCAGCACCAGTATAGTACATTTTTTGATTGACACTATCCCAGCGAAGCATAATCGCCGTCATCATCATATTTGGTTTGATTCGTGGTTTGAGGACTTTATTGGTTTCCCCGAGGATATAATCCCCTTTTACAGCATTGGTAGAAAATGAAGAAATAAGCGCATTTACCATCATCATGACAAGTCCAGAAGGCACTCCATGCCCCGTCACATCACCGACATAGAGATAGTAGTTTCCATCTTTTCCTGGGACAATATCAACACTATCTCCGCCTACCTCACTGGCCGCGTTGATTCCGATAGCCACATCAAGACCAGGAATTATTTCATCTTCTTTTAAGAGGTTTTGTTTTTGGATGTCGGCCGCGATTTCGATTTCTGACCGTAAAACCCGTCCATCTTTGAGTTCTTCCTTAAAAACTCCCAAAATTTCCAAACTTTTTAGAAAAAAGGTGATAAGATTATTCATCCCTGTACTCCAAGCATTTGCTTTGATTTCTGGTTTATCTTGGATTCCTGTATAAAACCGAGCAATATCTCGATTAAGGAGACTAACCGGTCGGATATAAGAAAAATATACAAGAAAATACAAAAGTGGCATTTCAATCGCAAGTCCGAGCAAAATATAGGACATATTTCCATTTGTAAAATTTTGTATCTGAGAAATATTTACGATTCCAAAAACACTCAATACGAGGAGTATATTGAAAATTGTAATCAACAGTACAAGTATGAAGAGAAGTTTTCGCATAAAATAAAATTAAATTTGATTGGTATCTATATTAGTAGTATCAGGATTTGAATCTTCTTGACTCATTCCCATTCGGGCCTCGATTTCCATGTCGACATATTGTTTTTTTCGTCCGTACATTTTTCGAGAATATTCTTTGATGACATCAGAGACAGCGTCATTTTTAAAGGTTTGATCCCAAATGGTTTTCATGTCAAATGGTCGAGTTGTTGAGTTGTCAATATTGAGTTTACAGTAGGCGGTATATTTTGCAATACCGATGATATCCTGTTGAGAAAGAAGCGGCGCATACTCTTTTTCGAGGTATTCCGCATCTTCCGCACCAACCTTAAAGGACATAATCGTTCCGGCATTACCGAAGACAGCATCTTTAATTGATGGTTTGTCGCCTTTTTTGGCTCCACTTCCGCCGATCTGTGCGATAAACTGGTGGGCCATAATGAGGGCAAGTTTATATTTACGAGCCTCGGAGAGAATCTCACCGAAGGTATCAGTTGCGAAGTTTTGAAATTCATCTACATAAAGATAAAAATCTTTACGATCTTTTTCTGGCATATCTGCACGCGCCATTGCCGCCATATTGATTTTTGACACCATAATCAAACCAAGAAGTTGGGCATTGAGATCACCCATTTTACCTTTTGAGAGATTTACCATAAGGACTTTTTGTGTGTCCATCACCTGACGTAGATTAAAGGCTGATTTTGTCTGCCCGATGATATTTCGCATCGTTGTATTCGTGATAAATGGACCAAATTTTGACAGGAAGAAAGGAATCATTTCTTGTCGCTCTCGGTCTCCAGTTTGCGCATACTCGTTTTGCCAAAAGGATTTTACCATGACATTTTTTACTTTTGATACTTTGTATTTCATATACGCTTCATCGACAAAAAGTCGTGGCACATCAATGAGTGTTCCTCCGTCGTCTTCATCGTCCATCAATGTCAAACATCCATTTCGGAAGTAGTGCTGGATACGAGGACCGAAGATTTCATCTCCGTACATCTTGATAAAAATCGAAGTCGCATCAAGGGCAGCACGGTCTTTTTCTATGGCTCGCAAATCAGGATCTGTCGCGATAATATCCAACATATTAAGCGCCATAGGTCGCTCAAAATCTGACGGATCAAAAATAATCATATCCTGCGCTCGCTCTTTTGGAGTAAAGGAAATAATATCCTCTACGAGATCCCCATGAGGATCGATAACACAAAGCCCTTCTCCATTCCAGAGATCTTGACGCGCAAGCGATCCGATAAATACCGATTTACCACCACCAGATTTACCAATTACATATTGGTGTCGTCCACGGTCTTTTTTATCAAAATAAATAGGAGTTTTTCGACTTCGATACTCATTCCAACCCATAAGGACAGAATCCTTGAAAAGTGGAAATCCACCGAGAGTTCTTTGGACTTGTTGTTCGATTGGATATTTTCCTGCATCAATTGGCTTTCCAAGATTTTTTCCTTCTCGCACAATCGGTATCACTGTACCATCGATGAGTTGGAGATTTTTATTTTCATCTCGGAAAAGATTTTTATTTTTATCCACCTTCAAAAGTGAACCATCCACAGTAATAATATTTCCGTCGGTATCCCGCTTGTAATCAGATAGTAAAAGCGGATCTTTTGGAAATTTGAGTTCGACCGGAGTTCGTAACATTTTATAGTCCATCCACGCAATAAGTGGTGATTTATTATATTTAATATCAGGAAAATGATACATTGTCGCCAGTTCATCTGTCGAAAATCGACTGATATTTTGGAGTACCCCGATAAGTCGGTATTTAAAAGCAAAATATCGAATTGGCGTAAAGAAGAACCCAAATAAGTCTTCAAGCATTTGTGGATTATCAAGTTGATTGTTATATTCGTCCGTAAAAAGCGAGTTTGTTGAAATCAAAGTTTTGAGTCCTTCATGAGCTGAAGTTCGTGTCTCTGATGCCACCAAAATCCGAATCGAGGTTTCAAATCCAGGCTGACCAGCAGATTCACCAACCATTTTATGAGCTTCCGTTTCTGCTTGATTAAAGATTTTATAAGCATCTCCCGATGAAGCCCCAGGGTGTGTTACGCTATCCCCCGAGATAGATTCATTTTTGATGAATCGATACAAAAACCACCGAAATGGCGCGGTAATAAAATTAAAAGCTGAGCCAATAATTCCAAATTTTAAACCTTTTTTATATTCTCCTTTTGCGACGAGACGAGCCGCTTTTTTCGCGCGACGATTCCAACTCGCACCAAGTGGTTTAATGACATATTGTACACAAGCAATGTCAGTTTTTTGAAGGGCTCAAAAGTTATTTGTCCAGTTTGAAATTGAGTCATCTTCGAGATATTTATAAGTTTTTATCGGATAAATATCATCGGTTTCTTTTCCAATCGACGCTGATTCCAGTACATATCCCACCGGCTTAATATCCGGCAATTTTTCTTTTGGGATTTCTTTGATTTCTGCATCTGGGTAGTTTGAAGTGATTTGTTGTTTAATCAAGGTGATATTCGTACGTAAAAAGCGAGTTTGTTGAAATCAAAGTTTTGAGTCCTTCATGAGCTGAAGTGCGTGTCTCTGATGCCACCAAAATCCGAATCGAGGTTTCAAATCCAGGCTGAACAGCAGATTCACCAACCATTTTATGAGCTTCCGTTTCTGCTTGATTAAAGATTTT
>JAGYHI010000029.1 GCA_018457335.1 Candidatus Altimarinota bacterium
AAATATTTACAGAAAATGATATAGATACAGTGGTGCATTTTGCTGGACTCAAAGCAGTTTGAGAGAGTTGTGAAAAGCCATTTTTATATTATGAAAATAATATTGTGGGAAGTTTGCATCTTTTTGAGATGATGGAAAAAAATGATGTAAAAAATATTATTTTTTCATCAAGTGCAACTGTTTATGATACTTTTAGAGATAAAGCACCATTTTCTGAAACGAATATTACTGGAAATACAACAAATCCGTATGGAACTACAAAATTTATACTTGAAAATATTTTAAGAGATTTAGCATATCATAAAAATTTTAATGTAATAAATTTGAGATATTTCAATCCAATTTGAGCTCATAAAAGTGGACTTATTTGAGAAGATCCAAATGATATTCCAAATAATTTACTTCCTTATGTGATGAAAGTTGCAGTTGGAGAATTAGAATATTTACAAGTTTTTGGATGAGATTACCATACAAAAGATGGAACAGGGGAGAGGGACTATATTCATGTTGTGGACTTGGCTGAAGCTCATTTTGATGCATTTTTGTATTTGGAAGATTCTGAATCAAGTTCAGAATGACAAAACTTTGTCATTCCGGACTCCGATCCGGAATCTATAAATATAGAACTTGGAGATCCTGAAATAAATTCAGGATGACAGATGAAAATTTATGAAGAAATAAATATATGAACTTGAGTTTCTACAAGTGTATTTGAGATTATAAAAATAACAGATGAAGTTATTTGAAAGCCACTTCCATATAAAGTCGTGGGAAGAAGAGCAGGGGATGTAGATATGGTATATTGTGAAGCAGAAAAAGCTGAGAAATTACTAAATTGGAAAGCAAAACTTTCTGTGAGAGAGGCTATAGAAGACCAGTATAATTTTGTGATACAATAGAGGAGATTTATTTAAGCGACAGATGTTTTTTAAAAATATTTTTTATGAGGAAGAACCCAAAATTCATTTGACTTTTTCATATAAATCATATAATATGGCACTGTTACTTGTATTCTAGAAACAAGTAATGTGTTTATTTTTTATTTTTATATACTATGAATACGACTCTCGTATCACGAATTACTACAGCCGGAGTTATCACTGCTGTAGCGTCAGTATCACTGGCAACAGGTGTATTCGGTACATTTAGTTCCACAAAAATTGATGGACAAAATTGTGGTAGCTACGGTTATCAAGCTGGACACGGTTATGGTTATGACTGTACTGTAAAAACTTCGAGCACTTCACCTAGAAGAACTGGTGGAGGTGGAGGAGGATGAGGTTCATCATATGCTTCTTCATCATCATCTCCAGTAGCAGTCACTAAGACTCCAGATACTAAAAAACCAGATACAAAACCTACAAACCCATCAGAGGCACCAGTCTCTGGGCCTGTGCTTTTTACAAACTTTACAGCTCATTGTAAAAATGAAGTGAAAAATCTTACAGATGCTCGTCTCACAAGTTACTATGATACACTTAAAGTAATCAATAAATCAAACACAGAACGACGACTTACTCGCGCTGAATTCTTGAAACTTGTTATTAATTCAGCTGGCGTGGATGTCTCAAAAGAAAAAAATCCTTCGTATTCTGATGTTTCAGTATCACATACACTCAAAAAATATATTGCTTATGCGACTCGAAATGGTATTGTACATGGTCAAAATGGTAAATTCCGACCAAATGATACAATTTCACGAGCAGAAGCTGCAAAAATTTTTGTACGAGGAGCAGCTATTGGGCTTTCTTCAGATGTAAAAACATTTAAAGATGTATCAAAATCAAACTCTCTTGCAAAATATATCCAAACAGCTTATGACAACTGTATCCTTCATGGTCGAAGAACTTGGAATGGAAACTCTACAGTTGGAGCTCGAGTATTTGAACCAAGTGATGGTATTACTCTTGCTGAAACTGTAAAAGTTCTCTACAACATCAATATGTAATTTATAGAATTTATAAACTACAAAAAACCTCATAATATGAGGTTTTTTGTTTTAATATTGTAATTAGGTATTTTTCTTATAATTTTATGTGAAGAATATGTGAAGAATACTAAATTCATTTGACTTTTTTATAGAAATCATATAATATGGCACTGTTACTTGTATTCTAGAAACAAGTAATGTATTTATTTTTTTATTTTTACATTTTATGAATACGACTCTCGTATCACGAATAACTACAGTCGGAGTTATCACTGCTGTAGCGTCAGTATCACTGGCAACAGGTGTATTCGGTACATTTAGTCTTACTGACAAACAGTGTGCAAGTGCTGGTTATGGTTATGATGTAAAGCTTGGTAAATATGGTTATGGCTATGACTGTGCTACTTCAACTAGCAATAATTCTCCTAAACGAGGTCACGGTGGTGGATCAGCTGGAGGTTCTTCATCTGCACCTGTTGTGATTACAAAATCAAATTCTGATAATACTTCAGGAAATACTTCAGGAAATACTTCAGGTACTACAACAGTAACTCCAGGAACAACTCCAAATGTAGATCCTTCTCAAGGAGGGCAAATTGTTGTAAAAGACACATCATCTGATGATATGCCAAAAACTCATATTCGAGTTCAACAAAAAAGTCTCCCAAAAACTGGAGCAAATCAATAATTTTGTTTTATAATGAAAAATCAAAAACTATATTGATTTATAGGGATAGTCATACTCTTTTGTGTATGACTATTTCTTATATATAATCAATCCAATAAGATAGATAAAACTCCTCAAACCCCAAAGCAGGAAAAAACTACAACTATCAAAAAGCCTGAGGTTTTTGTCGAGAAAGATGAGGATATCACTATATCTAATAAACTTTCCCAAGAGCTTATTTATAAGCGGGCTGGACTCGCTAAAAAGCACTCTACTATTGATGTGGTTTTACCTCCAGAAGAAACTTTTCGAATGGCAGGAAAGCGAACAAAATCTCTTGAAGAGTGGAAAAAAGTCCTCAGTCCAAAGGATCAAAATGCAGATAAATATGTCATTTTACCTTCTCAAGGACTTATTGTTCCTGTTATTTCACTGAAAGAAAAAAATCCAAAATTTCAAGATTTTATTAATGGAAAAGAAGTGGACATCAATCCTTATCTCAAGGATGGAGCATTTGAAATTCCTGGGACAAGTGTCAATAAATATGGTGAACCTGGAAACAAGGTTATCTCGGGACACAGTTCTTATTTCAAAAAAGACAATGGACGCTACAAAACTCATTTTCAAAAAATTATAGAAATGAATGTTGGACAAGAAATTTGGATTTTCGAAAAAGATGCAAATGGAAAATTCAAACGGTCTATTTATAAGGTTTTTAAAACTTATAATACGGATTATACAGATGTTTCCATTCTTGATCCATCTGCTAAAAAAATCATTACACTTTTTACTTGTACTCCGATTGGGGGACTTAGTGGAAGATGGGTTGTTCAAGGAGAATTTATCCGACATTAATTTTTAAAAAATCCCCATTTATGGGGATTTTGAGTCGATAGAAAATATTGCAAATAAAGTATATTTCCTTATAATAAGAATTATATTTTTCCTTACAAATATATGCAAATTATGAGTTCTAAAAAAATTTTAGTCTTACATGATGCTTTTTTATATCGATGATGATGAGAAAGGCTTGTGACACTTATGGCAAAAGAATTGAACGCAGACTTAGCGTCTGGATTTTTTTCAGAAGGAAGTTTTAATCCGAGGGAACTAGGATTTGAATGAAAACTCATTTCATTAGGAAAGCCTGTTTTTATGAAAGGTTTGAGGCATATGATTTTAAAGTATCGTTTTTCTTATAAGGCAAAATTTCTTGAAAATTACGATATAATTATTTTGTCTGGAAATTGTCTTGATGTGATTAAAAATATCCCAAAAGATACGAAGATTTTATATTATTGTCATACACCACCAAGATATATTTATGATTTCCGCAATCGGTATATTTCTCGATTTCCAAAATTATTTCACCCAATTTTGGATTTTTTACTTGATAGACAAGCAAAAATATATGAAAACAATTTACAGAAAGTTGATATTATTTTTTCAAATGCAAAAAACATAAAAAATCGCCTTATATATTACTGTAAAACAGAATCAACTATTTTATATCCACCAACAGACACTGAAAGATTCGCACTAAAATGAGAACATTTCATATCTTTACAAAATCTGCCGAGAGAATATTATCTTTCATTTTCACGATTGGCATCTCCAAAGCGTGTGGATTTAGTAGCCAAAGCTTTCTTGCAAATGCCAGATAAAAATCTCGTATTTACTTATGGGGTAAATGATCCGATGAAAGATGAAATTTTAACAATGGTAAAAGGCAAGAAAAATATCTTTCCAATTCCAGCACCGAGTGACCAGGATTTTATCCGTCTTATTCAAGGGGCTTTGGCAACGATTTATATTCCTGTAGATGAAGATTTTGGTATGAGTCCTGTTGAATCTATGGCTTGTGGAGTGCCAGTTATTTGAGTAAATGAATGAGGGCTTAAAGAAACAATTCTTGATAAGAAAACTTGAATTTTACTACCAAAAGATATTCAAATTTCCGATATTCAAAACGCAGTCAAACTATTTACAAAGGAGAAATGTAAACAAATGTCAAAAAATTGTAGAGAACAGGCTATGCAATTTTCATTAGAAAATTTTGTAGAAAATCTGAAAAAATATTTATAACAAACAGTTATATTTATATTTTTGAATTTACCGTTTTAGAGAAATGTAAAAGAATAGGAACTACGTTTTCTCATACATTTTCTAAGGTTGGAGCTTTAATCTTTTGACACTTTCCCTCTAAATATAATCTTGATAATAATTTAAAATCTTTTATTTGTTCCACTATTTCTATAATTTTTCTATACTCTAAAGTATTATTATCTTTATCAAAAAAACAGTAAGCTTTTAGATTATTTTTTCAAATTTTGATATTTTTAATATCAGAATTTATTTCTGGAATAACTCCATTTTTAGTTTTATAATAAACAAATCTATTATTTTTTACAATTTCTTCTAAAATATTTCAGAGTTCTTTATATTTTATAGGTTTAAAATTTCTTTCAAATATTTTTATATATTTTAAATCTTCTTTATTTTTAGGATCTAGAGTATATTTTCTTTTGAGAAATAATTCTATAGACTCTTTTGTATAATTTTTTCAATTTTCATTTCCATTTGGTATAGCAAGATAATAATCTCAATTTTTATATACTCATAGAAAAGGAGCTTCTTCAAAATATTCTCTTTCAGCTTCTTCTTGTAAATCTTTTCATGTACATCTTCAAGCTGGAGTAGTGTATTTTTCTCAATCAGCACTTGTTTCATTATCTCTTAAAAAAGTATTTACAATATGTTTTTTTCAAGTATTTGAAATATAGTATTCAATAACCCCTCCTGATACTAAAATTATATTTTTCTTATCTAATTTTCAATTTCCTTTTAAATTTTCAATTTTTCATTTTCTTAAGGCTCAAATATTGATTATATTTATGTCATTACAATAACTTGGAATTTCTATATTTTCTAATTGATTAGGGTAACAAGTCATAAAATTTTCTACAAGTTTTAATTTTATTTCTCTACTATTGTTTTCTATTAATTCATAAACTCCATAAATTAAATCTGGATTTAATTCTAAAAGTTTATCTCTTTGTTCTTTTATAGAAAGATAATTGTTAGTATTTATATTGTTTTTCATATTCAAAGAAAGGTATAATTAGTATAGTATAACATGTTTTTAGAAATTTTGCAAGGGAAAAATAAGTAAATTATTTCATTTTTTCATTTACAAATTCCAAAATTTTTTCCTTAAATACTCTCTTGTCAAAATTAAGAGCGTGTTCTCTTAATTTTTTTGCATCAAAATTGAGGGTTTCAAATTTTTTTATTGAATCATTTAAACTCTCAACTGTTTGTTTGTTGAAAAATATTCCAGTTTCTCCTTCAATTACTGTTTCCAAGGCTCATCATTTTCAGTAGGCAATCACAGGGGTTCCACAAGCCATAGATTCGATAGGTACAAGTCAAAAATCTTCTTCTGGTGGAAATAAAAATGCTTTTGCTCTACTAAATAAATCTCTTGTTTCCTCTCTTGAAATATTTAATTTCCAAGTGATATTTTCTTTTGAAATAGATTTTAACTTTTTATAGAGTTTATTGTCAGTATTAGTGACAATGACTATTTTTTTTCAGTTTTTATTAAAAGCATCAATGATTAAATCAAATTTTTTGTAAGGAATACATCTTCCGACATACAAATAAAAATCTTCTTTTTCTTCTCTAAAATCAAATTTTTCGGTATCTATACAAGGATAAATAACTTCTGATTTTCTTCTGTAGTATTTTTTTATTCTTTTAGCCGTATTTTTAGAATTTGCAATAAAATAATCTGGCCTTTGACTGGCGATAAAATCCCATTTTCTCAAAAAATGCACTATTGTCGGCATAAAGAGCTTTCCAATTGGATTGAGAATGCCAAACTCCATCATCTGTAAATATTCGTGATAGTGACTCCAAAAATATCTTGTAGGTGTATGACAATAACAAATCTGGATACACTCAGGCTTGGTAATTACTCATTTACTTTCTGCACTTGTAGAGCTGATGACAATATCATATTCTGATAAATCAAAACTTTCAAAAGCCCTTGGTCTCAAAGTTAAGGCGAGTTTGTGTGATTGATTAAAAAATGGAATTTGTTGTATAAAACTTGTAGTGATTTTTCGTCCATGAAAAATTGGATTTTCTTCTTGAAAAAATACACTCGTAAAAATATCCGCATTTGGGAATATTTCTAAAAATTGAGCAAGGACGAGTTCTGCACCTCCCCAATCTTTTATCCAATCACAAACGATTGCTATTTTTTTATTTTCGAGATTTTGCATTTATTAATTAAATTTCCCAGTTAAAATACTTTGAAAAGTTGAATTTTTCATGGTCAAATCGAAATAATTTTTTATCTTTTTTCAAGATTCTTTCCACCCCGTCTACGATTTTTGCACTTACATTTTCTCCGTAAATATTTCATTTTCGCATATTTGGATTATCGTAGGCGTGTTTTGTGATAGTTGCAATCAAATTGGAATTTACTGGCGGAGCGATTACATTTGCACCCACAAGAAGTGTTTCACTTCTATCACTTCAAAATCGCACTGTCACACAAGGAACCGACATAATATTTGCCTCCTCCTGCATACTTCCACTATCAGTCATGACACATCCTGCTTTATCAAGCATATCCATAACTTCATGGTGGTGAGCAAGTGCTGGTCAGTAGGCAAAATTATCAGGATATTTTTCTATAAGCCGATTTAGGTCTTCTCGTAGCCCAAAATTATCAATTGCTGTTTTACTTGCATTGAGTTCAAGAAAACAAACTGGATATCCTTCGACGATAAGTTTTTTAATTCCAAAATAAATTGCTAAAAATCGCTCTTTGACTTCACAATTTTCTCGTCGGTGTATCGTGATAAAAATCGGTTTTTTCCCTTTCATATTCGGATATATTTCAAAAGTTTTTGATTCTGGAATTTTTTGACAAGAAATTTTTACTGCGTCAGCGACTGTATTTCCAACCACTTCCATTCTATCTTCACTAAATCCTTCTCCCCGAAGTGTATCTTTATATAAGTCAACAGGAATTGCAAAATAACCTGTAGAAGGTTCAATGCTTCTCGTATCAAATTGTTCTGGCCAAGGTTCAATACTTCCGAGTTCATAAATTCTCTGATTTTGCATTTCTCCATAATAAAAATCCCAATCAAAATTTCCGTGAGAAAAATCTGTAAATACCCGATGATAAAAATGCTCAATCGGTGTGAAAGTTCGAATTCCAGCTTCGACATGCACGACAGCACACTTATTTAAAAAGGCGGCTTTATCTGCGGTAGCAGCAGTCATAGTATCACCGTGTACATAAGGAATTGGTAGCTTTTTATATTCGTCAGAAAGTTTGACTAAGATATCTCCAAGTCTATGGATTACTTGCGAAAATTTTTCATGAAGAATTCAGGAAATGTTTAGTTGTATATCTACTGTCATATCAAACTCCTCTAACACTCCTTGAGAAAGTGTGTAATCATAATGTTGTCCAGTATGAATAAGGATTACAAATTTTCCACGTTTTTTGAGTTCGGTATAAAGTGGTGCTTGTTTGATGATATCTGGTTTTGTTGCTATCATGATGATGTGAGCATCTGTTTGTGGATTATTTTTTACATCTTCCCAGAAATTTTTTCTGATTACTGTAGTACTCATAAATTTTTAAATAAAAGATAAAGTCATTATATAGAAAAATAAAAATAAGTCTATTTATTTTTATTACTGATTTAGAATAACATCCACAAAAACCTTCAAACTTTTGAGGGTTTTTTTAAAATTCTTTTTCGGGTATCTCAGGGCTCGCCAAAGCCATTCACATCGAATTTTTTGCACCCATTTTGGTGCGCGTTTTTCGGTATTTGTTAAAAATTCAAAAAGCCCACCCACGCTGATGATGAGATAATTATTTTTTTCAAGTAATTCTCGATTTTTTTCTATCCAGGTTTCTTGAAGGGGAGTGCCACGCCCGACAAGGAGGATATGAATTTTATCTTTTTTAGCTGGTACGAAATCTTTTTCTTTCCATTCTTCAAATCCATTTTTTGCGAAAATAAGCGTATCAGGACATGTCTGATTGACCCAATCTTTCATTTTCTCTGTGACTTCCTGCGGGCTTCCATAGAGAGAAATATCGAATTTTTGATTTTTTTTCACAAGGAAATTGAGAAAGTATGGGACAAAATCCGTTCCATTTGTGCTTGGGATTTTTGGAAGGGTTTTACGAATATTTTTTAAAAAATACCAAAAATTTTTCCCTTTCATCATGATTTTTCGAGCGAAAATAAGCTGAAAAGCAATCCCATCTGGAAGGAGAAAATCAGCATTTTCCAGTGATTTTTTATATTCCGGATTACTTTCTATTTTATCACTATTAGCGTAATAAATAAAATGTACAATGGCTGATTTTTTGTTTTTGTAGCATTCCAAAATTCCTTTCGCAATATTTTTGTACGAATCATGAAGCGCGCGATTGAAAATAGCTATTTTTTTTGTTTGCATAGAGAAAAACTTAAAGTCCCTTCCGTGTAAACATAATTCCATCAAGTGAAAATACTTTTTCACCGATAAGAATCGATGGCATTTTTACATCATCTTCTCCTTCAAAAAATCCAAATCCTTCGCTCGCGATTTTTTCATGGAGTCGGAGTTTGACTTTTCGGAGGATGCCGAGTTTGTCCATCGCATCATAGACTCGACCGACACCGTCAGGATAGCGAGTATCAGTCATTCGAGCGATTTCTTCGATTCTCACACCCGTTACTCGGAAGTCACCATTTTCGAGTGCTTCGATTTTGTAGTTTTTGTCGTTGACTTGTTTTTTGAGGTCGTAGACTTTCACATCTTTGCCTACTTCTTCTTCGTCGATGATGAGATTTTCAGGAGTTTCTTCTATGAGAAGATCCTTGAGTTCTTCGATATTCATAAAGGCTCCAGCCGAGATCAGAAGCGCGACTTTTTTCCCTGTTTTTTTCTCAAAAATTTCTCGCATTTCTTGCATATGGTCAGCATCGATGAGGTCAGCTTTTGAGAGGATTATGATTTCTTTTCGCTCCGAGAGATTCGTTCGTAAGTCATTATTTTCGTTGTTTTCTGCCTGAAAAGCATCCCACTTTTCGATTTCCTTTCGGATTGTGAGGTATTCTTCTATGATTTGCTCTTCGCCTTGACTCGCGTCCAAGATATGCAAAAGCGTCTTACAACGGTCGATATGCTTCAAAAATTGAAATCCGAGTCCTTTTCCGTCGCTGGCTCACTCGATAAGTCCCGGCACATCTTCGATGACAAGTGATCGATTTTTCCATTCCATCACACCGAGATTTGGCGTGATCGTCGTGAAGGCGTAGTTTGCGATTTTTGGTTTTACATTGGTCAAGGCTTGGATGAGCGTAGATTTTCCTGCATTTGGAAATCCGACCAGCCCGATATCTGCGACGAGTTTGAGTTCGAGTTTGACTTCTTTTTTTTCTCCGTCATCACCGAGCTCAGCAAAGTGTGGAGCTTGACGCACGCTCGAAGGGAAGTGGGCATTTCCAAATCCGCCACGACCTCCTTCACAGAGCAAAAATTCTTGTCCATCTCGCACAAAGTCAAAAAGAATTTCTCCGCTTTCACTGTCGATGACGAGCGTTCCGACTGGCACCTGCAAGATAGTATCTTCTGCATTTGCACCGTGCATTTCTTTGGTTTTTCCGCGTTCACCATTACCAGCCTTGATGACTTTTCGGTGTCGAAAATTGGTGAGTGTCGTCTCGTGTGTTGTTGATTTGAGAATGATACTTCCACCATCACCACCATCACCACCGTATGGTCCACCATTTGGGATATATTTTTCTCGTCGCCACGCCACGATTCCATCGCCTCCTTTTCCGGCTTGCATTTTTACCTTGACTTCGTCGATAAACATAAAATTGATTGATTAAATTTTAGAATTAAAAAATTTCCTTTTTATTTCCCCTTGTAGGGGGGTTAAGGGGGGGATTGCTGTCACCCTGTCCCGCCTTGGCAGGATTCAGGATCTCACCCTTCTGTCATCCTGAACTTGTTTCAGGATCTCTTATAAAATTAGAAATAATTTAGTATTATTTCTCCTCCTTTATATAGAAAAATCAAAAAAAAGCAAAATTTAAATTTGCATTTTCTCAAAAATCTATATAATCGGTTCATTATTTTCTCTAATTTTTTAATTATGGCAAAAGGTAAACGTACATATCAATGCGGAAAATCTACACAAGGTGGTGGTCGACGAGACTATATTTATGCAGTGCAAAAGAAAAATCTTCCAGCAGGACAAAAACTTACTCTTAAAAAAATACGATAAAACTACTCGAAAACATGTCGAGTACACTTTTATTGATGTAAAATAGTTTTTTCTGTTTCAGTATTTACTTTAGAATATAAAAATATTCTTCCATACAAAAAGGAAGAATATTTTTTAGCGCGTTGTTTTTTATTTTTTTACGAGTTCATGCTCGGGCAGGGAAGAGAGAAATTGCTCGACTTCACTTTTTTTGGTTTTTTTAAGTTCTTTGTAGTACTCTTCGAGTGTGATAAGTCTGGCATCGAGAAAAGCTCGCTCACTGTGAGAAAGGATGACTTTCGTGATTTCTTCGTATTTCATGTTATATTGAAGGAGTTTGTCGATAAGTTTTTTGCTAATATGAGCGTCATTTGTGTTTCCAAAAATTTTTTCCAGTTTTTTGGATTTTGTTAATTTTTTTGTATTTGCCACGGGTGAGAAAAATTTAGATTTAAAAATATTTATATTGCAAGATATTTATCTCTTACATTTGATGTATCTAT
>JAGYHI010000030.1 GCA_018457335.1 Candidatus Altimarinota bacterium
CAATTTTTGGCTCTTTTCCAGTTTCATGAAGCATTACATCACACATTTTTTTCTCTGCAAAATATGCAAAATCGTCAGCACTTTTAAACCGAGAAACATCCTTGAGGATAGCAAAAATCCTATGATCGAGAGCCTTTTTGAGTCCTGGAATATGCTCTACAGCCGGCAATCCAACGGTCGAATATTTGACCACATATTGTTTAGCTTTTTTGGAAATCGTAACAACAAGCACTCCTTGTGAAGAGATTTGCAGACGATCATGGAGTTCTTTTGGACCCGTATACCCCACCATACGACCGTCAATTGTTTTCAAATCGTGTGACACATATTGATCAGTTTCCCGCATTTCATCTTTCGTAAATTCAAGAAGTTTTCCATTTCGCAAAATCGGTACTTTTTTCTTGTTATACCCGAGTTCATAAGCATTTCTTGCATTTCCACGGAGCATATGTGGATATCCGTAAATTGGAATATAATACTCTGGTTTTATGAGAGAAATCATCTTTTTCGTGTCTTCTGATTTCGCGTGTCCTCCTGCATGAATTTCTGATTCTCGATAGTGGTGGATTTTCGCTCCCTGCTGAGAAATGAGATCAAAAAGTTGCTGAACAGATCGCTCATTCCCTGGAATAACCGATGATGAAAAAATAATTGTATCAGTTGATTTCAAGGTAGTGTCTCGCGATTCTCCAGTAACAATTCGCATCAAAGCTGCATAGCGCTCTCCTTGTGCCCCAGTACAACAGATTGTCACCTGATCATCAGGGAGTTGTGCTGCATCTTGCATCGAAATAATCGTCCCTGGTTTTGGGCGGACATATCCAAGTTTCATCGCAATTTCGATATAATTATTCATCGAACGACCCAGCAAGACAACTTTTCGGCCATACTTTTCAGAAGTCGAGATAATAAGCATTACACGGTCAATAATCGATGAGAAAGTCGCAGTAATAACACGATTTTTCGCAGTTTTAAAAATTTCTTCCATAGAGTGAATAACTTCTGATTCTGAAATCGAAGATCCAATCAAGTGTGCATTTGTAGAGTCAGAAAAAAGTCCTCGTACTCCGCGTTTTCCTAGATTTTCAAGCCAATCATAATTCGTCGATGGACGATATGGAAGTGGATTGCTGTCAAATTTCCAGTCCCCAGTATGAACAAATCGTCCTACCGGCGTCTCAATGAGAAATCCGGCTGAGTCTGGAATCGAGTGGTCAACCACAAAAGGTGTCACTTGAAAGTGTTTTCCCATTTGAGAAGGCTCATATACTTTATATTCGTGGAGTTTTGTAAGCTCTGCTTTCATATCGCCCTGTTTGAGTTTGATAAGTTCATAAGCCATCGGCGTTGCATAAATCGGCACGTCTCGTCCGATTTGCTCCATCAGGAAAAATACTCCTCCGATATGATCAATATGCCCGTGCGTAATACAAACTCCAGTAATTTTTTTATTTTTACAATACGAAAGGTCTGGAATTGAAGCATTAATACCGAGCTGATATTGGTCAGCAAACTGGATTCCCATATCTACGATAATAAGTTCGTCTTCATATTCGAAACCCATACAGTTGAGTCCGACTTGTTCTACTCCTCCAAAAGGAATCACACGAAGGGTTCATTTTTCGAGTGGTCGCACTTTTTTTTCTGGTATATGAATATGTTTTGCGAGGGCTTGTGTCGGTGTCAAAAATGGAAATGATTTTCGTGGTCGAAAACTATCTTGAAAAATAAAAGAATCCCCCGCCTGCAAATTTTGCCGAGGCGCTGGTTTTCTGTCATAGAAATTTCTGAAATTTCGTTTTTTTTGTCCACCGCTTTTTTGTGAAGCGCGTGATTTATTTGATTTATTTGAGTGTCTCATAAAAATTAGAAGTTAAAAAGTAAATTAGTAAATAGGATTTAAAGTTTGAGTTTGAGAATTGAGAGTTTTCTTTGAAAAATGAAAACCTGTACAAAATGGGGTTTGGGGGCAAATATTGCCAAGAGATTTTTTCCTTTAAAAATAGAAAAGAGAAAAAATCGATGAGCGGTGATGAAAATCAGTTATTAAAAGATAAAGCCCTTTGGCGAGTACAAGCGAGTTTATTTGACCCCAAGACTTTTGTTTCTTTTGGTCACAAAAGAAAGGAGGTATGAAGGTGAGGTTTTAGAGAAAGGAATTTTATTTATTGACTGGATCCCCGGGTCAAGCCCGAGGATGACATAGAGTGTTTTTTCGAATCTTCCCCAAACTGTCATCCCGGACCCCGATCCGGGATCTAGTACAAGACTATGGAATACTTTTTTTGAAATCCTGAATCAAGTTCAGAATGACAAGTACTTATTTTAATATCTTGTTTTCGTATCGATAATTACTGGCATCACAATAGGTGTTCGTCCCGTCAAAACATAAGCATATTTTGTGATTTCCTTTTTGAGTTTTTGGACGAGTTGTCCGCGCTCGATATCTGGCTCGCTTGAGCGAATCTGCTCATAGCTCATACGAATTGCTTTGACAAGTTCTTTGTGAATACTCATTACTTCATGACGATGAACAAAACCACGAGAATCAATAAAAATATGCCCTTGAATCGTTTTTAAATTGACATCTTCTTGAAGGGTAAAAAGTACAACACCCCCTTGAGAAAGCAGTTCTCTATCCTTTAAAACATAGCCTGCCTGCACTCCGATAGAATTTGCATCGACATAAAAAGCATCAAAAGTGAACTTCATTTTTTGATTTTTTACACTTTTTCCGTCAAAAGTGATAATATCCCCCGCAACAAAATTTTGGTCATTTACCATAACTTCACCAGTAGAAGCGAAAGAAAAAGTGTATGTCGGCTCAAAAGTTTTCGCAGAAATATGCTCTGTCCCAGAATATGGATATGCAAAAATTTGCGAATTAAATTGGAGACAAAAGTACTTTGAATCTTTTGTGATACCAGAAGTAATTCCAGCTATTTTTTGAGATTCGTTTTCATTTCCAAGGATTTCAAAAAATCGACACTTTTCGAGAATTTTTGCATCTTTTATATTATTGCGAATATATGCAATATTTTTACGAGTCGTATAAATATGCGGAAAATCAAGGACTGGAAGTGTGATTTCAAGGAGTTCAATATTGATAATTTCTTCAAGAATAATCCACGCCTGAATTGAGTCTTTTTCTGAAAATGGCAGTCGCATATCCGGAAAAGATGGATAGGTTTTTCCAGAAATCTCTATCTCTGAAAATCCCGTTCCGAGTAAAATTGTCGTATTTTCTTTCTTGATAAGAAAACTCGGATTTGTAAAATTTGCTGGTGCAGAAATACAGATTTGTCGTACAATTTCTTTGTTGTCCTCTGCTATCAAAAAAGAGGGTTTCATATTTTTGAGGAGTTCTCGAAGCGAAGTTTCTGGATTTTGAATCGCACTAAAAGTAAGGTCTTGCTTTGCGAGTGGGACTGTTTTTTTTGTATTTGATTGGCGTGATGCAGAAAAATCAGTATCTGGAGTTTTTGCATTTTCTCCAAACTGAATATCATCACTTTCTTCAAAAAATGAAGCCGTCATAAATATAAGTAAAATAAAATATAAATACTTTGTTTTAAAGATTTTACACAAAAAATAAGCACTTTTTTCAAAAAATATTTATTTGAAAAATAAAGAGGAAATTTTTAATAAAAAAATATGAACACTCACAAAAAATATCTTGGTACTTTTTTAAAAAAGTATTTTACTAAAAAAGATAAAAAATTGTGAAAAATTTCCTGAGGAATGTGAATAGCGGTTTATCGTGAAAAACCTTTTCAAAACAAACAAGTAGCCACAAAAATATATACTCTCAAACAGAGATTTGCAAGAGAGTATATATTTTTTTAAGAAAAAAGCAAATAAAATTTTAAAATATAATGTAAATTATTTATTGAGACGATGAGCCAAGTCCATATATAAAGTCCACAATAATACCAACAAGTGGGAAAGCTGTGATAAGAAGCACGAGCCCGATAAGTGAATAAATAGCGATATTTTTTGCGGTCGTGATTTTTGACTCGTCGCCGTATGCGATCGTATACATTATACCAGACATTACAAGAGCACCAATAGCGAAGAGTGCTCCATAAGCAATAAGTGTCTCTGCTACTCATTTTACATATATTTTTACACTCGTAATATCATCTCCTCCTTTATCTATCTTAACTGAACCGTCTGATTGACATTTTTTTAAAACATCTTTAATATCACTCCCACCTTGTGGAGAAACTACACAATCCTCAGGTCCAGCAAAAGCAAATTGAGCCCCGAAAAAAAGAAGTAAAAAAATTGATAGAATTTTCGTTTTCATAATTTGTACAGATAAAAAAATTAAAGTTGAAGTGTCGAGATAATAGAGATAATCGCGTAAGAAAGCAAAATGAAGATAATTGCTACGATACTGTATACCACTCCTGTCCACGCCTGTTTCATTTTAGCTTCGTCACCATCAGCAGTGAAAAGCTCATAAGCAATCCAGAGTGCTGACCCCACGACAACTACTGGCAAAACTGTGTAGAGTAAAAATTCTTGGATAAAACTCAAAAGACTTTCGACGGTTTTTTGTCCGCCATCAGAAGCTCAAACCTTTATACTTCCTTCTGGATTTATTACGCCTGTGATATCTTCTTTTTTTATCGCAAAAACTGACGATGTCAGACTTGCAAAGAGTGCAAAAAGGGCAAATAGAAATTTCATAATCATTTTTTTTAAAAAATAAGAGATGTGGCTTCTGAAAAATCAAGCCGAGTGACAACATTTACAATCAAATAGGCACCAGCAGAAATTGCAAATCCAACAATAGCATAGATAGCAATTTTTTGGGCTTTTTTAAATTTGTCTTCTTGACCTACTGAGACAATCATCATAATTGCTGCGACTGTGATGGCAATAATCGACAAAATCGCTGCAAATCCAATCATACTTGTAATAAAATTTGCAATTCATTCGCCTGGTTTTGATTCGTTAATTTTTGGTAATAATTTCGTCGGAGATTGTACATTAATAGTACTTCCAGTATCTGCATATACTTTTGAATCAAAAAATAATAAAAAAGTGAGATAAGAAACAAGTATATAAAATATTTTTTTCATAATAGATAGCATAAAAAGAAAATAATTTTTTAACCCCCAAAAAATGAGGCTATAATTTTGATGATGCTCCAAGAAAAGAAGGCCACAAGAATTGCTATGAGGTTCCATTTGATAATGACTTTTGCTTTACCAACCATATCTGACTGTCCAGCAGAAAAGATATAAAAATATCCTGCTATCAAGAGTGCAATACCGGCAAGAATCGGAATCGTAAAAAGGAGAATATCTGCAATATTTCCAAGTATCTGACGAAGAGCTTCTTCCCCTCCTGCTTTAATATTTTTTGTATTTCCTATCGGATCAATTGAGCTCACAGAAATCGTATAACTTTCAGAGTTAAAACTGTCATCTGCAAAAACTGACGCGGAAGCCCCTAGAAAAAAAGCGATACCAATCATCAAAATTCGAGAAAGTGTGTGAAAAATTTTCATATATAAAATTAAAGTTCCCTCTTATCATATCATATTTTTTACAAAAAAGCAAACAAAAAGTGCAAGATTATTTGCAAAAAAGAATTTTTTTTCTATAATAGGCTCATATTTTCACTATTTTATTATTATGATTTATCTTATCAGCGGTATTTCTATCGCACTTATCACACTTATTATGCTCCAATCAAAAGGAAATGGACTCTCTATCGTCCCTGGGAGCGAAGATTTTGGAAAATTTGAAAAACGAGGTGCAGAAAAAGTGGTACACAATATTACTATCGCTCTTATCGTAGCTTTTATTGCAGTTGCACTTTATATCTACCTTGTGCGATAGTTTTTTCATTTCGAAAATACATTTCAATAATTTCAATCTATTATGAAATCACTTGCTGACTTTAAAAAATACATACTCATATTGAGTGGTATACTTTTTTTAGTGTTTTTAATTCATCTTATCGGAACCTATATTTATACTGGTGGTAAATTTATCGGAGTCCATAAATGAAGCATTAGTATCGGTCTTGTCGGAAAATCACCAAATTTAAAAAATCCTTTTGATTTCTGAGTTTCTTCTCAAAATAATCTCGTCTATGATTTCTTATTTCGATCGCTTATTTCCTACAATCCACACAAAAAAATATATGAAGGAGATCTTGCACAATGTGATCTGACAACTCTCAAAAAAATAACCTGTACTCTCAAAAAAGATGCTATTTGGTCAGACAATACTTCCATAAAAGTTGAAGATATTATTGCTACCTTCACAGTTTTTGGAGAAAAAAGCAAAAATCCTACTATCAAAAAATTTCTTGAAGGAGTCAAAATAGAAAAAACTGGTGAATGACAAGTTGTCTTTTCGAGTCCAAAAAATAATCCACTCATGATAGAAATTCTCAAATATCCTATCATTCGTAGCGATATGATCGACCAGATAAAAAATGACCGACTCAAGGTAGAAAATTATATTTCTTCTGGACCTTTTATTTACAAAGAAACTGTCGATGACGATACTTATAAGTTCCAACGAGTGACTTTTACAAAAAATCCACACTATACAGGAACTCGCTGGCTCGAAAAACTGCATTTTAAATTTTTTACAGATACAGCTTCACTCGAGCGAGCTATCGATACTTTGACAGTAATTATACCCCCAAAACTTCAAGAAAACATAAATATTGATCCGAGATTTGATGCGATAAAATATGGAAAAAAATATGAAATTTTTGGCGTATTTTTTAAGGAAAAAACTTTTCCGAAAAATATACAAAAAATCGTCTATACCTATCTCTACAATGCACTCTATAAACATGAAATAAAAAATAAAAATCATAAAAAAATAACCGGTCTTCTCGATTCAAAAAATCACCAAAATCTCACAATCAAAACTGATATTCAAACGACAATGAAGGCTAATGGTTATAAAACAAAACAGATGCTTCGTGAGGAAATAGAAAAGCTAGGAACTGACTTTAGTGGTGCAGTACAATATGAAAAACTCAAGTATTTTAGCAATGGTGGTGGTCAAGCAATTCTTTATACCGAAACACCAGAAGGAGCTGTCCGACTCACTGGGAATATTCCGGCTGATATTACCGCTGTTAAAATCAATGATTATCGATTGCAAGAATATAAAAAAGGGGCTGGTAAATTTATTTATAAAGTTTCAACCGAAAATGGAACGCTAAAACCAGGAAAAAATCTCTTTCATCTCACACTTTTCCGAGAAGGAAAAGAAGCTCTCAAAGAAACTCTTACTCTTTACTACACACAAGATCCAGAAAAAATGAAGCAATTTCAAGAAGAAGTAAGAAAAAATTATATTGCAACTCAAAATACTCCAGAAAACAAGAAAAAACGAGAAGAAGAAAAGCAGAAAAAAATAGCAAAAATTGATGCTCTCGAGGATGGAGTCTACTATGATGAAAATGGAAATATATTTACTATAAAAATTGCATTTGTACCAGGTATATTAAATGAGTATATGGAATTAATAAATAGCGTACTCAATCAAATGTATATCAAAGTCGAGACAATCCCACTCGAGTGAGAAATGATAAGTAAAATCTTGCAAGAAAATAAAAAACCATATGATATTATCCTTATCGGGCTTGAGTCTCCAACAAGCCGAAATAAAATTTTGCAAAACTTTTTAAGTAGCCAAGCTGATCAGTGAGTTAATTTTTGAAATACAAAAAATAAAGAACTCGATCTCCTTATTTATAAATTTCATACAACAACAGACGAGAAAGAAATTCAAGAAATCGTACAAAAAATTGAAACCTTCCTTTCTGAAAAATCATTGTTTATCCCCTTTGCTCAGCCACTGCACACTTTTTACATAGACAAAAATATCAAAGGTCTCACGATGTCAAATGAAATCCAAAACAAAGAAACTTTTGCAGATATTCTCGGTACAGTAAGTATTCAAGATCGATACGAACTCAATCTGAAAGAAAAATCTGTCTCAGGCTTTTTTACTTGGATATCGCAGAATTTTTCAAAGTAAATAATTTTTTTAAATCAATGAAGGAAAGTAGTATCATAAACGCTTGGAATCTTGTCACAAAATTTCACTCGCTCAAAAAAGTTAATTTTATTCCGTCACTTTTTGCAAGTGCTTGGTTTTTATTGGTACTCTTTTATCAAACTGTTTTTGCGCTTGTTTATCTGTTTCATTGGCAGGACGAAGCTCTTAAACTTATTATTGATTTTCTTCATAATGAATATGTCGTCGCTGTCGTCATCACTGTAGCTATCATATTTTTTGGTTTTGCAATTTTACATGCTGTCGCTGTTTGAGGCCTTCTCGAGATGATGGATAGTTATAAAAAAAATCATAAAGATTTACTGCATCGATCATGGCAGGGAGTCTTTGATGGGCTGGCTCATTTTCTCCCGATTTTTGAAGTCCAAAATATGACAGCGATTTTTCATCCTGTGACGATTGTGACATTTTACATCTTTCTCCTACGCGTTTTTGGAAATGAGTTTTTTTGGCTTATTACCATTATTATGACGATTTATTTGCTCTTTTCTCTTTTGATAAATGTATTTATCGCTTACGCACCTTTTTGTATCGTCCTCGAAAATAAAAAATGAATCGAGTCACTTTCTGCCTCAACTGAGCTCGCCTTTCGAAATATTGGCATCACTTTCAAACTCTATTTTACTAATTTTCTTCTTTATTTCCGGGTTTTATTTATCGGTGGAATTTTTCTTTTGCTTCCTTTTGTGATTATTACTGGATTGACTTTTTTTACCGTCACTGTCACAAAAATCACTTTTCTTGTCGTACTCGGAGTTATTTCTGTGTTTCTCTTTATTCTCATTACCCATCTAAATTCTACCCTCGAAATTTTTGTCTACGCACTCTGGCACGAGGCTTACCTCACTTGCAAAGACAATGACGCACGAAGAAAAATGGAATCGTAAATTATTTTATTTCATACACATAAATAAAATCCTTGCTTTTTGTAGGGATTTTTTTAATGGGCTCAACCCCCATCAGCTTAAAGCTATTACTATAAAAAAGGGTTCCAGGTTTGCATTCTTTTTGCATTTTTTTCCAGATTTTCCCCATTAAATATGGGAGCATATAAGTATAGACGACTTCGTATTTTCAAAAATCTTCCTTGAAAAAATCCATTTTTTTGACTTCAAAATTTCTCTTGTTATTTTCTTTTTTTTCGAGAGAGAGTCCAAATGGGTGCGGAGAATTTTCTATACCTGTGATAGAAATTCCGTGATCTTTTCCGTATTTTTTTTCGAGGTGGACTTCAAGTGCTTCGAGGACTTTACCATCACCAGAGCCGAGATCGAGAAAATGTTGTCCTTTTTTTATGTCGATATTTTCGATGATAAAGTCAATTTTTTGATCGCTTGTCGGCACAAAAGGCACTCCATACCCAAAAAACATCTGATAAATTTCCCGTCGAGTCAGGTAAATAAAAAGTGCTAAAACACCAATCAAAAACATGATAAATCCCGGTGTGTGATAAAAATCTTGCATACGAAAAAATTAAATATAAAAAAGTATATACTATTTTGAGAGAAAAAGCAAGAAATAAATTGATTTTTGAAGAATTTTTGATATGCTAGAAAAAATAGAGTTTTTTCATTTTTTAAAAAATTTTCCCTATGCGTCTCTTTACTTTTTTTATATTTTTTGTATACATACTTTGCTCGTGTAGTACTGAAAAACCAGAAAATACTCCTATCCAGCATTCAGGTGAATTTTCAAATATTCAAAAAAATCAGAAAAAAATCATCATAGAAACCGACCCAAACGCATTTGCAAGCGAAAATACACAAGCAAAATAATTTTTTAAACATCTCGTCAATTCCCCGAAAAAAACATTTGCGTTTTTTGTAAATATTGTGTATAATATAGACATTATAATTTTTTATTATGCTTAAAATATTTTACAACTTCGAAAATCCAAACGAACAAAAAGAAAACTTGGAACGCAAAAAAACTGAAAATCCAGAAAATACGCTCCAAAGATTTTTGGTAGAGTCTATCGAGGAATATACTGAGAGTGATACTGATGCTCTACAAAATATAAAAAATCTCGAAAAATATCTCAATAAAGATGATGCTGTCACTGCTGAAATCAAAACAGATCTCGAACTAAAAATCCGTCAAAAAATCGCTAATAATAAGGAAGATACTATCTGAGAAGAAGCGATAAAAGATAAAATGGAAAATGCAGATAATGACATCAAGCAAAAAGCTATGCTCGTCATCGCAGAATACAATTTTCTCAAAAAAAATGTAGCAAAAAAACGAGATTTGTGGTTTGAGGATTTTTCTGATGCGGACAAGAAAAAATTTGATGCTCTCACAGAAACACTCTCTCCTGATGAACTCAAATCCGCACTCAAAAACCAAAAATCAATGCAAACTCTCTATAAAGAAAAAGGGCTTGATGAGTCGATTTTTAGTGAAAAAGAAAAACTCGAAGAACTCCAAAAAACTATCGACAATGCCATAGATTTAGAGAAAGATTTGACAGAAGAACAAGCAAAAAAATTTATTGAAGAATTTGAAAATTGTAGAGAAAATCGTGAAGTTTCGAAAGAATTTATCTCGATAATCCTCGGTGCTCTCGACCCAAATGATTCAGAATATTCAAAAAAACTAGGAAATATTTTGAAAGTATTTATCCCGACAATTGCCTGTAAAGAGATCATTTCAAAACTGCCAAAAAAAGAAAAAGAAAATATTACAAAAAATGCCTACAAGCAATTTATCGATTCGATGACCGATTCTCTCGGTGAAGATGTGATTGCAGAGCATTTTAAAGATCCAAATCTCTACAATACACCAGAATTTGAAAACTGGTTTTTGCCGTATATGACAAATGCCGACTGGCCACTGGATATGAAAGTGCTTGTAGAAAAGGATTTTTCAACACTAGAAAAAGTCTTTTTCGCAGATGCAGGGGCAAAAGAAAAACTCGCTGAAATCATCACCCTCGCGCTCGCAGAAGAAGAAAAGAAAAAAGAAAAAGAACAAAATGAATTGGATTCATTTGTGAGTTTTAAGGACTACCTCAAAAAAAGTAAAATCGTACAAGACAATCTCAATAAACTCAAAAAAAATGAAGTCGAATCGGGATTTGATGCGATAAATAACATAGAAGAAGGTAACTATATCACACTCACTCAAACCGACGGAGACAAGGGAATTTTTTATATCGATGCGGTAAGTAGTGCAAGTGTCAGCCTCACAAAACTCTATCCATCAGCAGATGGAAACTGGAAACGCGGTGATAATTTT
>JAGYHI010000031.1 GCA_018457335.1 Candidatus Altimarinota bacterium
CGAGTTTATTTGACCCCAAGACTTTTGTTTTAAAAGGGTGGTTCTTGGATTTTTGTCATTCAAGGCAAAAATGACTTAGGTTCTTCTTTTCGTGCAATTTATTATAATTTGTGGTATTCTGGAATAGTCACAAAAGAAAGGGAGAATAAAAATGCTCCTAAAAAATTTAAATTAAAAAATAAAAATCTTTCTTTTTCTAACTCGGTATCACCACATTATCTAAAATCCAATCGAGAATTTTTTTCGTTTGTATACCCTCACTTGCTCCTTCATAAGAAATCCCGATTCGATGTCCACAAATCATCGGCATGAGAAATTTGACATCTTCGGGGAGGACGCTGTCGCGACCCTGTAAAAGTGCGAAAACTCGTGCTCCGCGGATGAGTGCGAGTCCGGCTCGCGTCGAGGCTCCATAGTCGAGGATATTCATTTCTGTATCGATATTATTGTCCTCCAAAAATCGCATACTGCCCTCAAAAGTCGTCAGCGCACGGGTGGCTGAGATGAGATCGCTCACATAGTCATAGATTTTTTCGTCGACATAAACCGTCTTTTCGATATAGTCTATCATCTCCAAAATATCCGCACTTGAGATTTTGAGATTTTTTATGGTTTTTTGCTGGCTTTTTTTGGTTTCATTTTTGAAAATATTTTTTTCGTCTTCTGGGTGTGGGTAATCCAAAATAATCTTCATAAAAAATCGGTCGAGTTGTGCTTCTGGGAGTGGGTAAGTCCCCTCGTGTTCGAGTGGATTTTGGGTCGCAAAGACAAAAAATGGATCTGGCAGGTCGAGTGTTTTTTCAGCAAGGGTGATTTGCTTTTCCTCCATGGCTTCGAGGAGGGCAGACTGGACTTTTGGTGGTGTCCGATTGATTTCATCCGCGAGCAGAATATTCGTAAAAATTGGTCATTTTCGGATACTAAATTCACTCTTTGATGGTTTATAAATCTCGGCTCCCATCACATCAGACGGTAGTAGATCCGGCGTGAAAGAAATCCGCTTAAAATCCAAATCCAAAATTTTTGAAATTGTGCGAATTGTCTTGGTTTTTCCAAGTCCTGGTACTCACTCGAGGAGCGCGTGCCCACCACTAAACATCGTGACAATCAATAAATCGACGAGTTCATCTTGCCCGATGATAGTTTTTTTCATTTCATTTTTTATCTCCAAAAAAGTTTGGTGAATATGAGAAAGTCCTTCATTCATAAAACAAAAATAATTTTCTTCCATTGTATTGATTTTTTGAAAAAAGGGAAATGAATTTGAGAAATAGATTTTGGAGGAGAGAATTAAGAATTTAGAAAATAGAGTTTTTTAGGTTAAAAATACAATACCCGTCATTCCCGCGCAGGCGGGAATCTGGGTGGAAATATCTTACTTGGACTAAAATACTGCACTGGATCCCCGGGTCAAGCCCGAGGATGACAATGCCGAAGAATTCAGAAAAACAACAAATGTCATCCTGAACTTGTTTCAGGATCTCTAAAAAATATTTCATAGTTTTGCACTAGATTCCGGATCGGAGTCCGGAATGACAATTTGGGAAAGTAAAACCAAAAAATCCCCCCATAAAGGAGAGATTTTCAAATTTTAAATCAAGAATATGCTACGAAGCAATCACACAATCATCACAAGACTTCACGCGGGCGTGCGTCTCCATAAAAGTGTGATTAGAGGGAAGGGGAATGTGCTCATCGGTGATGCTTCCACAATTTTCACAAAAAGTGATAATGACACCGTCACCAGAGTTTTCACTTCGGCTCGCAAAAATGACACGCTCACCAGCGACTTTCATCTCGTGGATGAGTCCCTCTTTTTTGAAGGCATCGACAATACGATAGAGCGTCGCGAGATCCATGGTCGCGTCTTTTCCGCTGACAAGGGTTTCTTTGAGTTCTTTAAAAGTGATATGTGTGTGCTGAGAAATAATCTCTACAAATCGCCGTCTCGGCTCTGTGATACGAGTTGTTGCCATAAAATTTTATTAAAAAGTACAATTTTTTGATACAAGAATACACGTATTATACTCATTTTTCCATTTTTTGCAAATTTTTGCAAAGGAAATTAGATTCCTTTTTGTTTTTTATAAAATTGAATCAATGGATTTTTTTGGAAAAATTGTCTGATATCTAAATAGTGACCATAATATCCTCTATGAGATTTTTCAAGCAAAGAATCCGGAATTTGTTCAGTATATTCAAGCGGTTTTGTTGTCAATAGACCAGCATTGAGAGAGTACTCAGGGAATCCATAATTCGAAGTAGGATAATTTTTTAGTGCGATATTTTCTATCCATACGAGTTCCGGATTTTTATTTTTGCTGATTGGATGTGCAAAAGTAATTTCTATTTGATTTTTATTTTGTGTTTGGAGTATGATTTTTTCTTGTTTTGTTTCTCCGAGAAATTGATGCTGTCCATTTTCAAGTGCTTCGATTTCTCCTATCATTTCGAGTTCTCCTTTTTCATTTTGAAGTGAGGAGATGTCAAAATTTTCTAGCATATCTTCAAGTTCTTCAAAGGAAATATCTCAGTGAGTATTAGTAATATTTCACAATGAAAGTGGAGATCCAATATTGACTACTTTCACAGCATCTTTGAGTTTATTGTGTCCATATTCAGCTCGCGTAAATCCGGCATTAAATAGTGTTTTTAAATCTAGATTTTTTTGGTTTTTTCCGAGATTTTCCTCCAAAATTTTTGCAATTTTTTTGTCTACAATAGTTCCTTTTTCATAATTCATTCTTAAATATTCACCCTTTGAATACATTCCTTCATCTGAAACTCCTGGTGCGCTATGCCAGTTTCCGCCACTTTGAGAGAAATAAAACAACCGTGGTTCGTAGACATCTCCCACCTTCACAAAGGCAAGTACATCTTTTCGAGCGGTATTAAAGTGGTCTGTAAGTAAGAAATTTTGTCCATCAATATTTGCTGTATATTTTGGTTTTACACCGAGTGCTTCGGTGATATTTTTCGTAGTCTCTGATTGATTTTTTGAGAAATCTGCAAGTGCATTTTTTGAGATTTCTTGAAAATTTGCATTGATTTTATCAACTTTGTTTTTAGTGATTTCAGTGATATTTTTAGGAGTTTCTGGGGTTTTCAGTGTTTTTTCTTTTTCTTCTACTTCTATTTTTTCTTCTTTTGTCTCCTCTTGTGAGTGTTTTTCTGCTTTATTTTCCTTTCACCAGTTAAGAATGGTATTTTTCCAAGTCGGGATTCCGAGGCTTCCAAAAAGCGTACCAAAGAGAGATGAGTTATTTGCTGGGTTTACAGTCTCAGTAATACTTGTCTCAGCAATGTCAGAAGTGACCTCAGTGATTGGTTCAGCAACCGTTTCGATACTATCCATAAAAACTCGCCAGATTGGGCTTTCACTTCCAATGATACTGTCTCGATGTACCGCATCAAAACATGCTTCCGCGATAATGGTTTGTTGTTTAGAATCAAATTCAGTAATGGTTTTTGTACCGTCATGAAGTGCTTGAATTGATGTTTCAAGCCAATCAGCATCGACATTGTGGTATCCCCATTTTGCAAGTCGATCCAGTGTTTTTTGGAAATTTGTTGTATCAAGTACATTGTTTTTCATGGCCTCGATGACCAGTTCTGGCACTTCTTTTCCATTGACCGTATCCGTAGCATTGAGAATATAAGTCATCACTTCATTTTTCGCTTGATTTTTCATTGTTTCGCTCGCGAAGATTTTATCGTTTAAGATACTCCAAAATTCTTCTGGTGTAGTGTGCTTTGTGAGTTCATCTTTAAATGTTTCAAAGTTTGTGTCACCGAGAGTGGTTTTGAGTTTATCAGCAATTCCTGTATCGATTTCATAAGAAATTTGAGGTGTAGAAGTCGGTGTGAGATTTGATGCATTTGGTGTTGGTGTATTTGGGACGAGCGATCCTGTATTTTTCGTCGCCATACCATTTTGTACTGTGTATTTTGTCGAGTTTGAAGCGACATTTTCTTGGAAAAGTCCACTGTTTGTCAGCCACTGTGTCACGACACTTGATGCTCCGTAGATTCCACCACTGATGATACCAGTTTTCCAAGCTGTTTTTGTTCGCTTATCCATAAAACTTTTGTGCGCAAAGTTGTAGTCTTCCACGAATGTGTCGATAGTTCGTATATAGGCTGGATTATTTCTCATTGTTTCGAGATTGAGTCCGAGTTTTTTCATACCAGCCTCTACATTTCGGTAGAGTGCGTCGAGGTCTTGTTCTCGCTCACCACCACTGGCAGAGTACAAGAAATTGTGTCCTGTTTCGAGTCCAGCATCGAGTCGTGCGAGTGACTGTGCAATCCATTTTGTATAGTAGTCTCGGTCTTTTTCTGAGAGTTCTTCTTTTGTGAAGTAGGTCTCAAGTTTTTTGTTGAGATTATTTATCGGCGCAAAATGCTGTTGTGTAGCATTTGTGATAATAGAGCGTCGTTGTAGAAAAATTGTCCTATCTCCGTCTTGATTTTCTTCGATTTTGACAATTCGAAATCCAGCAGGCGAGAAATGTGGATTTTTCCCAGTGTTTTTGTATTCCTCGTATTCTTGCATGATTTTACTAAGGTCCTCATCATCAATTTTATTTTTCTTGCAGTATTTTTCAAATTCTTCGGTCGAAAAAGTGAAATTTTGATTTTCATATCGATTTTTTCCAAATACTTTTTCATCGCTTTCAAGTTTTGCCAGGTGTTTGCTGAGTTTTTTGATTTCTTTTGAGAGTTTCTTTTTCTCTTTTGTATCTGATTCTGCATCGATTGCATTTTCAAGTTCAGCGATTTCTGCTTGCAGAGTTTTGATTTGCTGTTTATTTGCGACCATTCGCTCTTCAAATCCTCTGTGCTCGTCGGTCATATCTGCATTTCGTCGGAGTCCTGAGATACTTCCCACGACAGATCCACCACCGAGAATATTAGCGATTCCACCAGTGAGTGCGGAAAGTCCAGTAAGTGCTCCAGAAGTCGCAATTGCACTGAGATACGGGTGATTTTGAAGGGTTTTTCCGATTTTGTAGGTGCTGGTTTCTTTATCGCTGTTATTGATTTGATAGGCTCCTTTTGCCGTGTCGAGGATATCGATAGAGACTGAGATTTTTTGCTCGATGAGTTTTTCGAGTGTTTTTGGGCTCGCGAGGTATTTTTTGACTTCATCACTTTGACTGTGGATATTGAGTCCAGTCGCTTTTGAGATGAGTTCAGAGAGATAGACATCACTTTTTAAAGTTTTTATAGCCTCTTCTGCTGAGATTTTTCCGTCTTTGATTTGGATAAGTGTTTGTTTATATGATTTGAGGTTTTCCGCGAGCAATACAATAAATCAAGTTGGTATGCGAAACCTTTTTACTTCTTCCGACGAAAAGGTATCATCAAAAAATCTCAACAAAAGGCACTAGAAAATCTCAAAGAAAATACAACTTTCGAGCAGTCTACTGCTTTTGCAGAGCGAAATAGCCGTGAAAATGCTTTACACAATAACACTTCGGTAAATACAATTCAAAATGAAAATATCGATAAATTTGTAAAAGAATATAGTGTCGGGAAAATCTCGAAAAATGAACTTCGAGCAAGAATTGTAGATATATTTGTCGACCAAGATATGGATGAATTTAAAAAAATCGATACTGTGGCTTCAAATCTGGAAAAACAAGCGGAAAACCTCAAATCATATAAACAAACACTTATCCAAATCAAAGACGGAAAAATCTCAGCAGAAGAGGCTATAAAAACTTTAAAAAGTGATGTCTATCTCTCTGAACTCATCTCAAAAGCGACTGGACTCAATATCCACAGTCAAAGTGATGAAGTCAAAAAATACCTCGCGAGCCCAAAAACACTCGAAAAACTCATCGAGCAAAAAATCTCAGTCTCTATCGATATCCTCGACACGGCAAAAGGAGCCTATCAAATCAATAACAGCGATAAAGAAACCAGCACCTACAAAATCGGAAAAACCCTTCAAAATCACCCGTATCTCAGTGCAATTGCGACTTCTGGAGCACTTACTGGACTTTCCGCACTCACTGGTGGAATCGCTAATATTCTCGGTGGTGGATCTGTCGTGGGAAGTATCTCAGGACTCCGACGAAATGCAGATATGACCGACGAGCACAGAGGATTTGAAGAGCGAATGGTCGCAAATAAACAGCAAATCAAAACTCTGCAAGCAGAAATCGCTGAACTTGAAAATGCAATCGATGCAGAATCAGATACAAAAGAGAAAAAGAAACTCTCAAAAGAAATCAAAAAACTCAGCAAACACCTGGCAAAACTTGAAAGCGATGAAAAAGTATTTGGAAAAAATCGATATGAAAATCAAAATTTCACTTTTTCGACCGAAGAATTTGAAAAATACTGCAAGAAAAATAAAATTGATGATGAGGACCTTAGTAAAATCATGCAAGAATACGAGGAATACAAAAACACTGGGAAAAATCCACATTTCTCGCCTGCTGGATTTCGAATTGTCAAAATCGAAGAAAATCAAGACGGAGATAGGACAATTTTTCTACAACGACGCTCTATTATCACAAATGCTACACAACAGCATTTTGCGCCGATAAATAATCTCAACAAAAAACTTGAGACCTACTTCACAAAAGAAGAACTCTCAGAAAAAGACCGAGACTACTATACAAAATGGATTGCACAGTCACTCGCACGACTCGATGCTGGACTCGAAACAGGACACAATTTCTTGTACTCTGCCAGTGGTGGTGAGCGAGAACAAGACCTCGACGCACTCTACCGAAATGTAGAGGCTGGTATGAAAAAACTCGGACTCAATCTCGAAACAATGAGAAATAATCCAGCCTATATACGAACTATCGACACATTCGTGGAAGACTACAACTTTGCGCACAAAAGTTTTATGGATAAGCGAACAAAAACAGCTTGGAAAACTGGTATCATCAGTGGTGGAATCTACGGAGCATCAAGTGTCGTGACACAGTGGCTGACAAACAGTGGACTTTTCCAAGAAAATGTCGCTTCAAACTCGACAAAATACACAGTACAAAATGGTATGGCGACGAAAAATACAGGATCGCTCGTCCCAAATACACCAACACCAAATGCATCAAATCTCACACCGACTTCTACACCTCAAATTTCTTATGAAATCGATACAGGAATTGCTGATAAACTCAAAACCACTCTCGGTGACACAAACTTTGAAACATTTAAAGATGAACTCACAAAGCACACTACACCAGAAGAATTTTGGAGTATCTTAAACGATAAAATCTTCGCGAGCGAAACAATGAAAAATCAAGCGAAAAATGAAGTGATGACTTATATTCTCAATGCTACGGATACGGTCAATGGAAAAGAAGTGCCAGAACTGGTCATCGAGGCCATGAAAAACAATGTACTTGATACAACAAATTTCCAAAAAACACTGGATCGACTTGCAAAATGGGGATACCACAATGTCGATGCTGATTGGCTTGAAACATCAATTCAAGCACTTCATGACGGTACAAAAACCATTACTGAATTTGATTCTAAACAACAAACCATTATCGCGGAAGCATGTTTTGATGCGGTACATCGAGACAGTATCATTGGAAGTGAAAGCCCAATCTGGCGAGTTTTTATGGATAGTATCGAAACGGTTGCTGAACCAATCACTGAGGTCACTTCTGACATTGCTGAGACAAGTATTACTGAGACTGTAAACCCAGCAAATAACTCATCTCTCTTTGGTACGCTTTTTGGAAGCCTCGGAATCCCGACTTGGAAAAATACCATTCTTAACTGGTGAAAGGAAAATAAAGCAGAAAAACACTCACAAGAGGAGACAAAAGAAGAAAAAATAGAAGTAGAAGAAAAAGAAAAAACACTGAAAACCCCAGAAACTCCTAAAAATATCACTGAAATCACTAAAAACAAAGTTGATAAAATCAATGCAAATTTTCAAGAAATCTCAAAAAATGCACTTGCAGATTTCTCAAAAAATCAATCAGAGACTACGAAAAATATCACCGAAGCACTCGGTGTAAAACCAAAATATACAGCAAATATTGATGGACAAAATTTCTTACTTACAGACCACTTTAATACCGCTCGAAAAGATGTACTTGCCTTTGTGAAGGTGGGAGATGTCTACGAACCACGGTTGTTTTATTTCTCTCAAAGTGGCGGAAACTGGCATAGCGCACCAGGAGTTTCAGATGAAGGAATGTATTCAAAGGGTGAATATTTAAGAATGAATTATGAAAAAGGAACTATTGTAGACAAAAAAATTGCAAAAATTTTGGAGGAAAATCTCGGAAAAAACCAAAAAAATCTAGATTTAAAAACACTATTTAATGCCGGATTTACGCGAGCTGAATATGGACACAATAAACTCAAAGATGCTGTGAAAGTAGTCAATATTGGATCTCCACTTTCATTGTGAAATATTACTAATACTCACTGAGATATTTCCTTTGAAGAACTTGAAGATATGCTAGAAAATTTTGACATCTCCTCACTTCAAAATGAAAAAGGAGAACTCGAAATGATAGGAGAAATCGAAGCACTTGAAAATGGACAGCATCAATTTCTCGGAGAAACAAAACAAGAAAAAATCATACTCCAAACACAAAATAAAAATCAAATAGAAATTACTTTTGCACATCCAATCAGCAAAAATAAAAATCCGGAACTCGTATGGATAGAAAATATCGCACTAAAAAATTATCCTACTTCGAATTATGGATTCCCTGAGTACTCTCTCAATGCTGGTCTATTGACAACAAAACCGCTTGAATATACTGAACAAATTCCGGATTCTTTGCTTGAAAAATCTCATAGAGGATATTATGGTCACTATTTAGATATCAGACAATTTTTCCAAAAAAATCCATTGATTCAATTTTATAAAAAACAAAAAGGAATCTAATTTCCTTTGCAAAAATTTGCAAAAAATGGAAAAATGAGTATAATACGTGTATTCTTGTATCAAAAAATTGTACTTTTTAATAAAATTTTATGGCAACAACTCGTATCACAGAGCCGAGACGGCGATTTGTAGAGATTATTTCTCAGCACACACATATCACTTTTAAAGAACTCAAAGAAACCCTTGTCAGCGGAAAAGACGCGACCATGGATCTCGCGACGCTCTATCGTATTGTCGATGCCTTCAAAAAAGAGGGACTCATCCACGAGATGAAAGTCGCTGGTGAGCGTGTCATTTTTGCGAGCCGAAGTGAAAACTCTGGTGACGGTGTCATTATCACTTTTTGTGAAAATTGTGGAAGCATCACCGATGAGCACATTCCCCTTCCCTCTAATCACACTTTTATGGAGACGCACGCCCGCGTGAAGTCTTGTGATGATTGTGTGATTGCTTCGTAGCATATTCTTGATTTAAAATTTGAAAATCTCTCCTTTATGGGGGGATTTTTTGGTTTTACTTTCCCAAATTGTCATTCCGGACTCCGATCCGGAATCTAGTGCAAAACTATGAAATATTTTTTAGAGATCCTGAAACAAGTTCAGGATGACATTTGTTGTTTTTCTGAATTCTTCGGCATTGTCATCCTCGGGCTTGACCCGGGGATCCAGTGCAGTATTTTAGTCCAAGTAAGATATTTCCACCCAGATTCCCGCCTGCGCGGGAATGACGGGTATTGTATTTTTAACCTAAAAAACTCTATTTTCTAAATTCTTAATTCTCTCCTCCAAAATCTATTTCTCAAATTCATTTCCCTTTTTTCAAAAAATCAATACAATGGAAGAAAATTATTTTTGTTTTATGAATGAAGGACTTTCTCATATTCACCAAACTTTTTTGGAGATAAAAAATGAAATGAAAAAAACTATCATCGGGCAAGATGAACTCGTCGATTTATTGATTGTCACGATGTTTAGTGGTGGGCACGCGCTCCTCGAGTGAGTACCAGGACTTGGAAAAACCAAGACAATTCGCACAATTTCAAAAATTTTGGATTTGGATTTTAAGCGGATTTCTTTCACGCCGGATCTACTACCGTCTGATGTGATGGGAGCCGAGATTTATAAACCATCAAAGAGTGAATTTAGTATCCGAAAATGACCAATTTTTACGAATATTCTGCTCGCGGATGAAATCAATCGGACACCACCAAAAGTCCAGTCTGCCCTCCTCGAAGCCATGGAGGAAAAGCAAATCACCCTTGCTGAAAAAACACTCGACCTGCCAGATCCATTTTTTGTCTTTGCGACCCAAAATCCACTCGAACACGAGGGGACTTACCCACTCCCAGAAGCACAACTCGACCGATTTTTTATGAAGATTATTTTGGATTACCCACACCCAGAAGACGAAAAAAATATTTTCAAAAATGAAACCAAAAAAAGCCAGCAAAAAACCATAAAAAATCTCAAAATCTCAAGTGCGGATATTTTGGAGATGATAGACTATATCGAAAAGACGGTTTATGTCGACGAAAAAATCTATGACTATGTGAGCGATCTCATCTCAGCCACCCGTGCGCTGACGACTTTTGAGGGCAGTATGCGATTTTTGGAGGACAATAATATCGATACAGAAATGAATATCCTCGACTATGGAGCCTCGACGCGAGCCGGACTCGCACTCATCCGCGGAGCACGAGTTTTCGCACTTTTACAGGGTCGCGACAGCGTCCTCCCCGAAGATGTCAAATTTCTCATGCCGATGATTTGTGGACATCGAATCGGGATTTCTTATGAAGGAGCAAGTGAGGGTATACAAACGAAAAAAATTCTCGATTGGATTTTAGATAATGTGGTGATACCGAGTTAGAAAAAGAAAGATTTTTATTTTTTAATTTAAATTTTTTAGGAGCATTTTTATTCTCCCTTTCTTTTGTGACTATTCCAGAATACCACAAATTATAATAAATTGCACGAAAAGAAGAACCTAAGTCATTTTTGCCTTGAATGACAAAAATCCAAGAACCACCCTTTTAAAACAAAAGTCTTGGGGTCAAATAAACTCG
>JAGYHI010000032.1 GCA_018457335.1 Candidatus Altimarinota bacterium
AGGAAAAAAATATGTGCAAATAAAAGTCGAAACTGGTCAGCGAGCATATTTTGACAAAGATTTACAACCACTTTGTATCGATGGTAGGAGAGTTGTAAGGGCTGAAAAAAGAGAAATTTTTTGAAAAAAATATAACTATATTATACTTGACTATATATTTGGACACACAAAAGATATATGCCTTGATGAAAATAATGAAAAAGTAAAAATAAATGGGAAGCTATTGCAGTGAGTATATGCAGGTGAATGAGAAGAATTTCACGGGAAAAAATTTCAAAAAATTCGACTTGAAGATATTTGAAATTGTTATATTGATGAAAATTGGAAATTGCTTAACAAATACAATGAAGTTATTGAAGATATACATAAGAGTACATATGAATTTTTTGGTAAAAAATATCAAGCAGTAGAATTGAATACTATGTGATTATGTTGGCTCGATAAAAATGATGAAATCCTAAAAATACAAGAGACAGTAGTAAAATGAATACGATTATCTGATGGAAAGCGTAAGTTTTTTGATAAAACATATCAAGAAATGGAATTGCAATATATCTGACCTTGCTTTTTAAACAAAGAGAATGGAGATGTGCTTCAAATAAATGGTGAGAATGTATATAAAATTCATGATGATAAGTATACCAATAAAGTCGATGGAAAAACATATCAAAGAGTTCAGTGTTTTAAACTTTGATATTGCTATATAACCGAATCAGGAGAACTTTTGCAAGTAGACGGTAAAAATGTCGTTGAAATTTATCAAGAAAATTGAGAAAAAACTGAAAATCAGGATTTTACACAAATGAAACTCTCAGACGGTCAAAAAATCACTTTTGAAGAATCTTTGGGAAAATATGTTTCTACCGATTTACTTAAAAAAACTCGAGAAAATTTTGAAAAATTACGACGCGCCCAGAATGTGCGTGATGCTTTTTTAGTGGTACTTGATATGTATAAAGATTGTCAATCACACAAGTGCAAAGAAGATTTGAAACAAGAAATCCTAGAAAAAGTGTATGCTATCGTCAGAAATCTCGTGGAGCATGGTGGAAATTCAAAAAATAAAATCCAAGAAACACTCGATTCATGGAAAGATGCAGATGATGAAGAGGTTGATTTTTTCAAAGAAAAACTTACAAATATTACAAAGATTTTTGAGCAAGAAAAGGATTTTGAAGTACTTCTCGAGTCTGGTGTTAGTATTCTTGATTTACATAAAAAACTTGGCTATAAACATGATGTCGAATTTCCTGTTGCTCTCGACTGTTTTTCAAAAGAAAATGTAGAAAAAATAAAAAGTATTTCTATTGATTTGAGTAATGAAAAATATTACAACAGGGAACTTTATGAAAGATGTTATGAAAAATTTGTGATGCTCCCAAAAAATAAACTTCGATTAGCAAATTTATATTATAAAGAGATCTATGTAGCAAACCGGTTTAGTACTGGGGGAAATTATATAGTAATTGACGCAAATTATAAGCCGAGCCTGAAAAAACTCGAAAAAATGATGGAAAAACTCGAAGCAAAAAAACTCAAAAAAGATATGCAGACAAATCTGCCAGACAGACAAGAAAAATGAAAACAACAAATACAAGATATAAAATCCAAAATCGAAAATTTTGGAGAAGAAGAGAAGGAAGTTTTTGATTCTCTCTTAGAAATTATTGAAAATCTCCAAAGCCGAGTCAATCAACTCGAAGATTTGACTTCGAAAAAATAAAAAACTTTTTGCGAGAAAATATTTTTTCTATATAATTTATAAAATTTTTTTAAAAACTATGAATTCCCCAAAAACACATACATCATTATCTCATTCATTTTGAGGAGAAAAAGTTTCATACAGAGAGATAGATGATATGACTACGCTCGAAAAAATCGAACTCGGACTTTCTTTATTGGAAAAGTTTGGGAGTCATTTTTTCTCTTTAAATTATCTTATAAATAAAGCAAAAGAAGAAAAAGTAGCCCCAGAAGTACTTGAAGAAATAGAAAAACGCTATACATATCTTATTCAAAATAAAACCCTCAATAAAATCAATAATGCCATGAGCTGGCTCGAATCCACAAAAAAAGATGTTTTTCAAGTAAAAGAAAAACTCGACGAGGCAGAACAAGAAAAACTGCTCGCCCCAGAAGTTATCCACTCTTTACGAAAACAATATGAAGAGATTATAAATATGAGTCAAAAATAGAGCAGTGTACACAATTTTTTCTCACAAAAAAATCCCTTGCAAAACCGAAAAATTATTTTTCTCTTAAAAAAGTTTGCATTTTATTTCTTTTTCTATATACTGACTTGGCTTTATTTTTTATTTGGCACTAAGTTTTTGAATTTGTATGGCAAAAGACGATAAAATCGAAGTCGAAGGGAAAGTCCTTAAATCCCTTCCATGAGCCCAGTTTGAGGTAGAGCTCCCAGAGGAATTCTCAAACATGGTTATTCGAGCGTATGTAGGCGGAAAGATGCAAAAACATCTTATACGACTCATTCCTGGAGATAGTGTGGTAGTAGAGTTGACTCCATATGATCTCACCCGCGGCCGCATCGTATTTCGTAAACAAACCCAAAAGCAAACCTACAAATGATCTGGAAAATCTGGATCAAATAAAAGGCGCTAAAATTAATCAAAAAGCAAGTCTTGTATTTTAAATACAGGATACTCTCATTGTACCATTTTTTACTTTATTCATATTCGAATATTATGAAAGTCTGACCATCTGTAAAACCAATGTGTCCACATTGTAGAATTATACGACGAAAAGGAGTTGTGCGCGTGATCTGTAAAGTAGATCCAAAGCACAAACAACGACAATGATAGTCCGAATAATAATTTTATTTTTTATTTATCTCAAACTATGGCTCGTATAGCTGGTGTAAATGTTCCTGATCAAAAACACGCTGTTATCGCTCTTACCTATGTATATGGGGTAGGACGATCACTTGCGGCTCAAGTTCTTACTGACGTAAAACTTCCTCTCACTACAAAAATGGGGGAATTTACCGAGGAGCAACTTGACACTATTCGTGAAGAACTCAAAAAATATCGTATTGAGGGTGATTTACGTCGAGAAGTGACAGGAAATATCAAAACCCTTCAAGATATCGGTACATACCGAGGAAATCGACACAGAAAACGTCTTCCAGTACGAGGACAAAACACTAAAACTAATGCCCGAACCCGAAAAGGAAAGGCAGTAACTATTCAAAATAAGAAAAAATAATCTTTTTAATATCACTTTAAACCATTTTATTTTATGGCAAAAGCAACACTTCGCCGTTCGAAAAAAACTCGCCGAACCGTCCCAGAAGTAGTGATTTCTATCACTGCAACGCTTAATAATACTCATGTAGTTGTCGCTTCACCAGAAGGTGAGGTGCTTACTTGGGCGACTGGTGGAAGCTCTGGATTTAAAGGGGCTCGTGAAGCCACTCCATACGCTGCACAAATGACAAGTGAAAACGCAGTTTCAAAAGCGAAAACACTTCACTCTATCGAACGAGCACACGTATATGTAAAAGGCATCGGAGCCGGTCGAGAACAAGCAATCAAAGGAATCATTGATAATAATGTAGAACTGCTTGCTATCTATGATATCACTCCAGTACCACATAATGGTTGCCGAAAACGAAAAGTGCGAAAGCTCTAATTTATTTCACTCTACTAATTTATTAAAATTTTCTTTTTATGCGTGATACTGGACCAAAAATGAAACTTTGTCGACGAGAAGGGTACAACCTTTTCGGGACAGAAAAATACAACCTTGAAAATAACAACCGTCAGGTAAAACGAGGGAGAAAGCTTTCTGAGTTTGGTATGCAACTTCGAAAAAAACAAGCTGCAAAACGACAATACCATGTCTCTGAAAAACAATTTGTAAAATACTACAAAAAAGCAACAAAAGTCACTGATGTGACAACTGGTGAGGCTATGATTCGACTTCTCGAACTTCGACTTGACAATGTAGTACTTCGAGCTAACTTTGCTCGAACTATCATGCAAGCTCGACAATCAGTCAATCATGGGCATTTCCATGTTAACGGAAAAAAACAAAATATTCCTTCATATCAAGTTAAAATCGGAGATGTAATTTCTCTCAAAGAAAAAATGAAAGAATCTCCACTTTATAAAACACTTATTGATGAGTTTCAAGAATTTTCTAAGAAAAATTCTGATGCTTCACTTACAAGTGTAAAATGGATGAAGGTTGACCCAAAAAACCTTACTATCACGATCACAGCACTTCCAGAAAAAAGTGATTTTGATAAAATGATTGATATTCCTCGAATTATTCAGTTTTACTCAAAATAATCTCCGTGTTACTCTTTTTAGTTTTTTTCGTCCTCTTTCTTATATGCACATTATTCACACCGTTATCGGAGCTCCAAAAATTACCAAAAAAGCCATCGCCGAAAATGAAGCTATATTTACAGTAGAACCGCTTCCAAATGGTTATGGGGTCACTCTTGGAAACTCCCTTCGTCGAGTAATGCTTTCTTCTATTCCAGGTACTCGTGTCACTGGAGTCAAAATAGAAGGTGTCTCTCACGAATATGCAACACTCCCAGGAATTCATGATTCAATCCTTGATATTCTCCTTAATCTTAAAGGACTTGTCATAGAGAAAGCAAATTCTGGTATCGAATGGCTTACTCTCGAAAAAACTGGTACCGGTCCAGTGACAGCTGGTGATATCAAAAAAGTTGGTGGAATTGAAATTATCAACCCTGATATGTATATCACAAGTATCGACCACGATATGACTTTTAAAGCTCAAATCCGAATCGAAAAAAATGTTGGATACACAAGTATAGAAGATCTCAAAAGAATGGAAGAAGATCCAGAAGTTCTTCTTATCGATGCAAATTTTTCTCCAGTACTTGGAGTAAAATACGAAATCGAAAATACTCGATTCTGAGAAATCACAAACCTCGATGCACTCAATATCACCGTAAAAACAAATGGTGTCATGAGTCCAGATGATGTCGTAAAATTTTCTGGAAAAATGCTCGAGTCATACTTCACACTCTTTAATGAAGAGTCACTTCAATTTGATGGAGAATTTATCGCAGATATCAAAGAAGTGATCCAACGAGAAAAAGAAGAAGTCAAAGCAGACCTCGAAAAAGAAAGCTACACTCCAATTGAAATCATGGGACTTTCACCTCGAACACTCAATGCACTTGTAAACGGTGAAATCAAATCAATCGAACAGCTTACAAAATGTACAGAAGCAAAACTTTCATCTATCAAAGGATTTGGAAGAAAAGCGATGACAGAAGTTCGAGATGCCCTTGGAACTCGAGGACTCAAACTTCTTTGAGACGATTAAACCTTACTTTATTTATTTTAAAAATTATTCTCTATGCGCCACAGAATTAAAAAACATCTCCATTTAAATGGAAAAGATAAGGCTCACAGAAAAAGTGTTATACGAAATTTGACAACTGCACTTTTTGAACATGGTGCCATTACTACTACAAAAAAACGAGCTCAGGCTATGGTATCTGTAGTAGATAATATTATCACAGTCGCAAAAGGTGAGCATTCAGATTATAACAAAATTCGACTTATCACTCCAAATGTATTTACTGAAAAAGCAAGTAAAGCGGCGCTCGAATTTTGAAAAAACGCACAAAATACATCAGGAAACACTCGAATTACTCCTATTAAAAACCGAGATGGTGATGGAGCAATTCTCGTTAAAATTGAACTTATCTAATTATTTTTTATGAAAACTCTTATTTCAAATCAAATTCACGCAAAAGACCGAAAATGGTTTGTAGTTGATGCAGAAGGTCAAACTCTTGGACGACTTTCTACTGAGATTGCACGACTTATTTCAGGTCGAGATCAAGTTGATTTTACTCCACACATCGATAACGGTGCTTATGTAGTCGTCATCAATGCGGATAAAATCCGAGTATCTGGAAATAAAGAAGAGGTAAAAATGTACCGAACTCACTCTGGATATATGGGAGGACTCAAAGAAACTCCACTTAAAAAACTTCGAGCGGAAAATCCAACTCATATCATCGAACATGCGGTTTCTGGAATGCTTCCAAAAAACAAACTTCGAGATGGTATGATGCATCGACTCAAAGTCGTTGTAGGAGCAGACCATAAATTTGCAGCTCAAAAACCAGAAGTTATCTCATTTTAATTTTTTATATCATGGCAACAAAAAAATACATTTATGCTGTAGGACGTCGAAAAACGGCTGTAGCTCAAGTACGACTTTTTACTGGAAAAGGGACTTCTACTATCAATGGAAAACCAACTGATGAGTATATTACTCGTAGTGATCTCTTCCATAATATGTACCGTCCACTAAAAATAGCAAGTGCTTTTGATACTGTATATTTCGAAGTGAAAGTATCTGGATCAGGAGAGGCAGCGCAAGCAGATGCAATCAAACATGGACTTGCACGAGCTCTTCTTCTCTCTGATGAGACACTTCGACCATCACTTCGAGGAGCAGGACTTCTCACTCGAGATGCGCGAAAGGTAGAACGAAAAAAACCAGGACTCAAAAAAGCTCGAAAATCTCCATCTTGGTCAAAACGTTAATATTTCTATTTATTACTTTCAAATTTTATGCCTACAATTAGTCAATTGGTGCGATCAAAACGAAAAGATAAAACTCGAAAGAGCAAATCTCCAGCACTTCACTTCAATAAAAATACTCTCAAAAAAGAAACTACTCATCTTGCTGCTCCACAGCGACGAGGAGTGTGTCTTAAGGTTTATACAAGTACACCAAAAAAACCAAACTCTGCCCTTCGTAAAGTTGCAAAAGTGCGACTTACAAATGGAAAAGAAATTATTGGATATATCGGTGGTGAAGGACACAATCTTCAAGAACACTCTGTTGTTATGGTTCGAGGTGGTCGTGTAAAAGATCTTCCAGGTGTTGGTTATCACATCGAGCGAGGGGTTCTTGACTGTCAAGGAGTAGAAAATCGTGGACAATCTCGTTCTCGATATGGAACAAAAAAACCAAAGAAATAATCTCTTATTTATCTTGATAAAATAATTTAATCTCTATGAGTACAAAAGGAAGTGTATCATTTACTACACAAAATGAGCGTCTCCAAAAATTCGTGAATTATCTCATGAAAAACGGAAAAAAGACTCTCTCATACAAGATCATAAACAATACTTTTGATATTCTTCGTGAAAAAGGATATACAAATCCAGAAGATCTCTTCGATAAAGCAGTTGACAATGTCATGCCAAAAGTTGAGTGCCGACCAAAACGGGTTGGTGGTTCTATCTACCAAGTCCCTATGGATGTACCAGCTGGTCGACAATTTGCACTTGCTTCGCGATGGATTCTCGGGGCAGCACGATCAAAAAAAGGAAAAGATGTTTCTGTATTCCTTGCACAAGAAATCATTGATGCAGCCACTGAAACTGGTACAGCTGTAAAGAAAAAACTTGATGTTTATAAAATGGCTGAGGCAAACAAAGCATTTGCACGATTCGCAAACAACCGATAAAATTCATATTTTTTGCTTATTTTCATTCAAAGTTTTTACTCATTTACTTTTGTAAACTCGAAAAACTTTTCATAAAAATAATCTAAAAAATCTAGAATTTTATATATAAACTCAAAAATTTTTTGAAAAATTTTCTAAAAAATCTAAGAGTTTTAATTTGTAAATTTCCAGTATTTTAAAAAAGCAATCTAAAAATCTAGATTTTTACTGCATTTAAACTTTTTGAAGAATATGAAGTAGAAAAAAGAATTTTCCAAATTCTCAAGACTACTTATTAAAAACTCTCTATCACTAACTATTCTAACTTATGGCTCATAAGAAAGCCCAAGGTTCGACCAATAATGGTCGAGATTCGGTAGCCAAACGGCTCGGTGTCAAAATCTACGGTGGACGACCAGCGATCGCTGGAAATATCATCGTCCGACAAAAAGGAAACACTTTTTGGCCAGGAGAAGGCGTTTCTCAAGGAAATGACTATACACTTTTTGCAAATCGTGATGGTGTAGTCTCTTTCCAAGAGCGACGACGAACTCGATTTGACGGTCGAATATACCGAGATATCTATGTAAATGTACGATAATTAGGTATTTGTTTCTTATCTTTCACTATTATGACTTTTTCTAAAAAATCACTCTCACGAGTACGAGGACGAAAACGATATGCTGCATGGCTCCGACTCAATGCAGAGCGACTTGAAAATCAAGTTTCTCTTCAATATGACAAAAGCGGACAAGCAATTGGACGAGCTCACTTTGCTTCACCAGTTACAGGTGAATACAATGGGAGAAAAGTTCTCAAAATTAAATCAAAATCAAAACAAGCAAAACTCATTCGAGCGTAGTTTGGATTGATAGTATTTGTTGTATTTCTGACAGATTTCTCTCGTATTTCTTCAGAAATATGCAAATATTGTGAATTTTGCAAGGTTTTTATAAACTTTCAAACTCCTTTTAGTACTTTTATTTTCTCGAATCCTATGATTTCTCGTCGTCACACCAGGGAATATCTTCTTTCTACGCTTTATACACGATCTTTTCAGAAAGAGGCAGTTGATTTTCCAGTGGACGATATTTATTTTGATGCCAATTTTCTTAAGACTCTCGACAAGAAATATCTCAAAATCATGCTGGATTTAATTCAAGAAAATGAAGTCCATCTTCTCTCGATTATTCACGCGATTGCTCCAAAATTCGAACTCGATACTATGCCTCGAATTCATATAGCGATTCTTTTTATTGCTCTTACAGAGATTCTCTACTGGCAAGAAGATGATATCAACGAAAAAATCGCGGTCAACGAAGCACTCGAACTCGCAAAATCTTTTTCTGATACTCACGGGAAAAATTTTGTCCACGGAGTTTTGTCGACTTTTTTGAAAAATCGTGAAAAATACGAGAATCCTGATACGGTTTCATATCGATTTTTTTCTTAAAGAATATATTTTATGCCTCGAACATCTCTTCGATTTCAAAAGAATGAACTCCAAAAAGAGGTCTCTGCACTTCTCACTACGATAGATATTGAACCAAAAGATCTGTCGCTTTTTTGCTTGGCTTTTGTGCACCGATCTTCGCTCAATGAATCAAAAAATATCGATGCTTCGCAGTCAAATGAGCGCCTCGAATATCTCGGTGACGCTGTGCTTGAACTTGTCATCACAGAATTTCTCTTTCATGAGTTTCCTGATAAGCAGGAAGGTGAGATGACAGATATACGCTCAGCACTTGTGCGAGGGCGAAATCTTGCAAATATTGCGAAAAAAATCAATCTCTGTGATGCAATTCAGCTCTCACGATGAGAATATAATGCAGAAGGACATAAGAATCCGTATATTCTCGCAAACACCGTCGAGGCGATTATAGGAGCGATTTATCTCGATAGTGGTTTTGAGACTGCGAAAAAGTGGATTGCAAAGTATATCTACTCGACTTTACCAGAAATCCTCAAGCAAGGGCTCTATGTCGACCCAAAATCTTATCTCCAAGAACTTACCCAGCATATTTGGGGTATCTTGCCAGTCTATACGCTTGAAAAGGAAATCGGGCAAGACCATAATAAAACTTATGCAATCGTCGTTACGCTTGATGATGTTATTATTGGACGAGGAAAGGGGACGAGCAAGAAAAAATGAGAGCAAGAAGCCGCGGAAAATGCAATCCAAAATCGAGAAATTTGGGATCCAAAAATCACCATTCCTCGAAAAGACATTACTGAATAGCTTAAAAAAATTCCTATTTTTAGGAATTTTTTTATTTCTTTTTTGAAAAAATCTTAAAAATCAGTAAGATACAAGTATTATTTTTCCATTTTTTAGATTATGAAAGTGATAAAAAAGTTTTTTTCGATAGCGTTTCTTGGGATTTTTACAGCGAAAATTTGTTTATTTCCTGCAAATCTTGCATTTGCAAATACAGATACAACGTCTCCAGTCTTTGAAAAAATCACATTGAAATCCAGCAATACAAAAAATCCAAATTTTGCTAAGGAGGGAGATAAAATTACGATGAGTCTTTTTATTGATCCAGAAGATTCTTGGAAAAAAGGAAATAATGTCACTTTTGTGATTGGGGCGGGAAGTGCTCAAAAAACAAAAAATTATACAGAATCCAAAAATACACCGATAAAATCACGAAATAGAAATTATAAAATTAAGCAGTGAGAAAATGGAGAAATAATCTTTACAGACATATATTTTCAAGATAAAGCAGGAAATATGATTGTCGGTTTTCCACAAAAGTATGAACCAAAACAGAAGATTGTTGTTGATACGATTATCCCGAAAGTGAGCTTTGTAAAAGATATTTCGAGTGATACTCAAAAATCCAGTGAAATTACTATTCAGGTGGAGGATTTGCATCCTGATGAGGCAAGTTATAAATATGGTTTTAGTGAAAATACTACTTGTGATGCAAATGTCGACTATAATTGATCTTTTGTTTCAGGAGTGAGTTTTTCACTCAATGATGCGACAAAAAATGGAAAATATCTTTGTGTAAAAGCCGAAGACCAAGCAGGAAATGTGAGTTATAAATCAAGTAAAAATCCGCTGAATCT
>JAGYHI010000033.1 GCA_018457335.1 Candidatus Altimarinota bacterium
ATCGCTGTAATTTTCAGTTTTGATCATCTGGTGTATTATTTAATTCTTGACTTAAACATCCGCCACTTCCCATAATTGGATTTCCATTTCCACTGAGACATAAATATGGTTCATTTCAAAAATTATCCTCACCGACACTTCCACCTTTTCCATAGTTTCCAAATCCAGTTGGGGTTTTATAATGTCCATTTTTAGTTTCTGTCCCAAAAACTTTTCGATTCCAATATTCTTCAAAATCAATTGTCCCCCCGTCTTTTATGAGGGTAAAAAGTTGTTCTTGAAATAAATAGAGCTGTTGTGTGAGTTCCATTCTGTGAGCAGTATTCATTCGTGCCATCGACATATATTGCACGGTCAAAAAAACCGATGAAATAATCATCGCAAATATCGTCATCGCGACCATGAGCTCGACGAGAGTCATTCCGGCATTATTTTTTTTGAGTGGGATTTTCATATTTTTTCTGAGAAATAAGATAAAGAATCGGAGTAAAAAGTGCGCGTCAAATTTTTATACCTGTTGGCTTTTTTTGAAAATTTTTCGGTCCAGTTTCGAGTATGTTTTCGAGAAAGGGAAATTTTTGATTTTTTACTAGCATACTCTTTTTTCGAAAAAAAACAAGAGAAAATAGACTTGTAAATGATACTTTTATAAAGTGTCACACTCCTTGAAAAAGCGTGATAAAAATGTTTTTTGACTTTTTTTGCATACTCATCTTGAAAAAAATAAAAAATGAATTATACTTGCAACTATGAAACATTATAACACAAATTTAAAAAATCGGAAATTTAAAAATAATTTTTTTCGATTCTGCTCTCGAATTAGTTTTTGAGCGAGCAAACTCCCTATCTCTGGACGTGTGATTCTTCTGATGAATATCGGACTTTTCTTGTCGTTGATTTTACCTTGGTTTTCTTTTGAATATTTTGACAAAAAACTTGATACTTACTCAGCATTTTCAAGTTATGCAGGATATTTAGGGTATGGAATTATATTTGCGATTGGATATATACCATTTTTCTTGCTTTCTCATACGAAAAAAGAAAAAATGCGAAATCAAGTACCATTTCGACTCTCAGATACACAGGCTATTGTTTTTTTGAGCAGTATCTTTCTTGCACTGATTCTTCATATGCTTTTTATTTTTCGAGTGTATGCCCAGCAGATTGCACAGGGAGGAGTTACTATTCATAGTGGATTCTATTTTGCATTTATTAGTTTTTCATTTATCATGATTGCCTCCTATTTTTTATCAAAAACTTCAAAAAAAGAAAATAGTGAAATTTGTTATTTAGATAATCAAAATGATGATGAACTTCAAGAGTATCACGATATTTTAGAAGGAGATAAATACCAAAATAAAGACAAAAATAACATGACTCTTCCAATTTAGACTTGACTTTTAAATAAAAAAATATATTATACTACATATAGATTGCAATGTCTTATTGTATACACATTTGCAAGTATAAAGTCAAAAATTTAGTTTTTTAACATCATATATACTTATGATTGCTACACAAACTGTTGACCAGATTTTAACTGGATTTAATAAAGTTCTTGACTCTCTTACGGAGAAAGAAAGATCAGTTATTTCACGAAGAATTGGTTTTAATACTCAAAAAGAAACACTCCAACAAATTGGTGATAGATATGGGATTACTCGAGAACGAGTACGGCAAATTGAAGATGTAGGAATTCAAAAAATTGGACGAATTATGAAAGTGAGCGAGCTAGCTCATATCCAAGAAAGTGGAGAAAAAATCGTTGAAATGCACGGTGGAGTTATTACAAGAGACAGACTTATTAGTGCTATTATTGCTGATTTGGGTATAGAAGATTTTCAGTATGACAACATCATTGATATTCTTCTTCAATCTGACTTTTCACTTCGAAAGTCAAAACCAAAACTCGGAACAAATACTTACTTTTTTATTCCAGAGGTAAATAAAAAAACAATAGAAAGTATTCATAAAGAAGCGGTCAAAGTCCTCAAAAAACGAGGAGACATTATGGAAATGGAAACATTATACTCTACTGTTCAAGCTAATCTTTTTGCACAATTTGGAAAGATTGAAATTACAATGATTGACTCTGTAATGGATATTTATATTGATATTATCAAAGGGGAAGAAAAATATATTGGACTTGAAAAATGGAAAATTCTCAATCCTTCTACCCTCAAAGATAAAGCAATTTATGTTCTTAAAAAAACAAAAGAACCAATGCATTTTATGGATATTTCCAATAAAATCACAGAGCTTTTCAATGAATCTGTAAAAATCTCAACAATTCACAATGAACTTATACGAAATGATGATTTTATTTTGATTGGGCGAGGAATTTATGTTCTTAAAGATTGGGGATATAAATCTGGTACTGTTCTTGATGTGATTTTAGATATTTTCAAAAAAGCAGACGGTCCACTTTCTACCGATGAGATTACTATGGGTGTTCTCAAAAAACGTCAAGTCAAAAAAACAACGATTTATATGAACTTGCAAAATAAAAAATATATCGAGCGAGTTGGTCGAAATCTCTATCAAGCAAAAGTATAATTTTTCTTAAAAATCCCACTCTGAAAGCAGTGGGATTTTTTTACAGTATTTTCTAAAATTTTTCAAATATGTTTTTTAAAAAAGGAATTTTATCAGTGACGGTAGCACCATTTATTCTGCTTACTGGAGTTCTTGCAGCCGCGATGTATCCATCTATGGCAGGATATCAAGAAAGAGCTCGTGATACTTATCGTGTCTCTGCTTTGAGAAATATACAACTTGCTCTTAATTCATATTATATGGATAATATGGACTATCCAAAATCTGAAGGATATTGTCTTGGTGATATCGCTCCAAAACTGAAAGGTTATTTGCTAGAAATCCCACATGACCCAAGGAAAACTTCTGGTATCCTCGGGTGTAAAAGTGGATTTGGATATCGATATGTTGTCGGGATTGATTGACAGTCTCGTTATGTACTCGCAGCTCGTATGGAAATACAAAAAAACGCAAATTCAGATATTACCCAGGGGCTTTTTATTAAGAGTCCGTATTTGTCGACTTTTGAAAATATGAAAAAAACAAATACACAAAAAAGCCAAAAAGATTGGCTTTATGTGCTCTTTAGCGGGTATTAAAATTTAATCTTGAAAAGCGGCTTTGAGACGGGCTTGCTCGATTTCTTTTTCGATTTCTGTCTGTATATCTTTCATTAAAACTAAGTTTTTTAAGACTTTAGTTTTATTTTTTCTATTCTGTTTTTCTTTGAAATATTGCAATAAACACCAGATCAAAAGAGAAAATATGTAGAGTATAAAAATTAATACAATACTAATTCCTATTCATAATAAGCTTGATATAAAGGTTCATTGAGCAAGGTTAATATTTGCAAAATTATATGTAAAAATTGAAGTATAATCCATAAAAATAGCATTAAAAATTAAGATTCTTCCACAAGCTCTCCAAAAATAATAAGCCGTTCGAGTGTAGTTCCAATTGGCCAGCAAGTCATGAGAGAGATTTCTTTTTTGTCTTGATTTCTAGATTGTAGTACACTAGTATTTCCAGGTTTTACAGTTGCACGGTCAGTCACTTTGTAGATGTATTTTTTTCCATCGTAGTAGACGATGATTTTATCGCCGTTTTTCATTTTGTCAAGGAGCGCAAAAACATCATTATATTGACTTTTGATCCATGGATAATTTGATGAATGTCCAAAGATAAAGGCATTTCCTTTTTGTCCTGGTTTTGCAGTTCATGGATATCGGACTATACCATTTTTGAGTTCTTTCATAAAAATTTTATTCATCGTGTCAAATCGCACACCTGGCTTCATATCAACATCTAGAAGTGGAATATTTTTTCCGAGTCGTGGAATGATAAGACGATTTTCTCGTGGTACGAGTGAAAAATTTGCCTTACTTGCAGAGGTGGTTTTAAGTCCAGAAAGAAGATTTTTTTCATTGTAGGATCTATCAAAAACCATATCTGGGTCTTGGATAAGGATTTTCTCTTCTACAATTTCTCGTTTGATTTCTTCTTCCTCGATTTCTCCAGCATAAGCACGAGGTGTATTTCGGATAAGAGCTTTTTGCATATTTTCTTGTATATTTTCGATTTTTTCTGGTTGAATCCAATGTGTTAATCGTGCACTATAGGCACTAAAATTCATGATACTCATCAAAATTCCAAAAATTGTACCAGAGAGGATAAAATATACTGTGACGAGTTTTCCCCAGTGCCAAAGAAGACCAATAAGATCAAAAGATTTCTTTATTTTTTTTCTTTTTTGTTTGGTGTCAAAAATTGGAGAGGTATTTTTTTTAAAATTCTTATATTTTTTTTCTGCATTTAAATGTACCATTTTTTTATCAATTTCAGCTTCGATTTTTATCAGGTCTGGTTCATACTGACAAAAACCCGCATCAGCATTGAGAGTACAGTATTGATCAAGATTTATATATTCTTGTTTTTGAGATGTGTTTTTGTTTTCAAGTTCGCATTGCTTTTCATATTCGAGCAGCGGATCGTAGCAAGTCATAGGTATTTATTTTTTTATTGATATGAAGTATATTTATATAACACAACTATCGTATCATATTTTTTTCTTTTTTGCAAATATTTGACGCCTTTTTTTAAAAAAAGATTTGACAATTTTGATATTTTTTATAATATAGGCGACATATTTCTTTTTTTACTTTTTATATCCACTTTATTTTATGATTTGCTATACTATCAAAAAGGAAAATGAAGACAGCAATAAACTTGCTCTTCGATTTAAAAAAACCTTTTACCAAAGCCGAACAAACAATAAACTTCGAAATGAAAAAACACACCAGAAAAAACTTACTCGACGACAAATTCGAATGAAAGCAATTATTAGCAATCATTATCGATCAATCTAAAAACGCTCACTAAGAATTTTTTCATAAACAAAAAAATTCCTCTATTTTTGGGGAATTTTTTTGCGAGAGTTTTTTTGTAAAAATATCTTATGGAGCCGTATCATACTCACTATAGGCAATATCTTCTTGAAGAGCTTCTAGTGCTATTTTATGATATGGTACGATGTGCTCTGGAAGGTTGTCGAGTGGAAACCATGAAAATTTTTCTGCGAGTTTTGGTTCACAAATTTCAGGAATTCCTTGCCATTCATCTGCTACTCAAAAATAAATAATTTTTGTACGAGTAATTGTACGAGTTAAAACAATAGTTTCTTTCACAATATCTTTCTTGTCAACCACGATTCAAAGTTCTTCTTCGAGTTCTCGGATTCCTGCTGCTCGAAAAAGTTCTCCATCATCGACTTTTCCTCATGGAAAAGCCCAATATCCAGGCCACATATTTGTTTTTTGAGAGCGTTTGAGCAAAAGAATATCTGATCCATAAATACAGATAATATGTGCTCCAGCAGGAAATGTATTCCAGTTCATAAAAAAGATTATTGGTTATTAAAAACAAGAAAAATTGTCAGCCTGAAAATATCTAGAGTGATAACGAATAAAATTAATTCTTTAAACTTTGTTAGTCATTGAAATTTAACTCTTCAACATTGCTTTTAAATTCATGTTCATTTTGAATTCGTGGATTATAGTAGTTGTGAACCAACCGAATGAGTTCATCTTTTTTGACTTCTTCAGCCTTGAGCCCTATACCTTCTAGACTCATTTTGATAGTAGAAACTCGTTCATTGTTTCATTTTTTGAGTTTTTGGAGCTGTATGCGATTTGCTCGAATATCCGCGACTGACTGCTCTTGTGAAAGGGCAGACCAAAAATTTGAAAACATTCCGATAAAATCATTTTTTCGCACACTTTGCTCATTTTCCATATCAAATGGTACGACAATATAAAAATCTTTTCGCATAATTTGTGCTAAGTCGATAAGTGTCGTCAAGAAATCGACATATTTATAGGTTTGTTCTTGTAAAAGTGAATTTTCTTGATTGAGGGCAATGTTTTTGAGTTTATTGATGTATGTTTCGATATCGACACGAAGTGACCGAATAATGATTTGTATTGGAAAATTGAGTGTATTTAAAAATCGCTGATAACTAATCAAAATCGCATCTTGCTCCTCAGTACTTTTGAGATTGAAATTGAGTGCGTGGATTTTGAGAATCATACGAGACGATCCATCTTTCATTATGAGCATATTGTCCCGAATCTCACTAAACGGTAAATATCGTTGTGTGCTTGAATCTTTTTCTGGTTTTTTCCCAGTTTTTACAGATTTTGTTGTTTTGTCCATAGGGTGATAAAAAATTAAAGATTTTTGAGTTTTTCAGCAATTTCATCATTTTTTTGCATTTTTTCTGCGAGCGAGAGATTAGCTTCTCATTTTTTTTCTTGTTTGACTTTTATGACTCCAATATCAAATGGTTCATAACTGTCAGTGCCTTGTGACCAAAGTCGTTTTTTAGCATTGAGATTGAGACGGACAATATTGAGGATTAGTGGTAAAAAAGTCATCTCAGAGACTTTGACAAGAGCGATAATAATACCTATCACCACAAGTGGAATCACAAAGACAATCGCCATTTGAGATCCGATTCTTGGTTCTAATACAGTAAAAAGTCCATAGGCGACTCATCACCATCACATAATAATCCCGAGCTGTCGGAAGGAGAGCCCGAGGAAAATAGTGTCCTCATTTTCGATTTGTACAGGGATTTTATACTGCATAAAAGTTGATTAAAAATTCATGTTTCTTCCTACTGTCATTCTGAACTTGTTTCAGAATCTTTTAAAATAGGGAATTCTGAGATCCTGAAATAAATTCAGGATGACAAAAATAATTAGTTTCTTAACTTAGTATATACTATTTTTTCAAAATTTGCAAGCATTTTCTTGATATTTCTTTTGACTTTTTTTTACTTCATAGTATAAATGGTATAAATAGATTATTTTTTTACATTTTATCCTATGTTTTCATTTATTAAAAATCGTAAAGCCTTTTATGTATTAGCACTTATACTTATTGTCGCTTCTCTTTTAGCTCCTTGGGGACTCGGAGTCCATCAGGGTATTGATATGACAGGAGGTATCCAGATTGAGTATTCGGCTGGGAAACTCTCAAAAAATGCTATCCTTTCAAAACTCAAATCAGGACTTGTAGAGTCGGTAGATGCAAATCTTCCAAAAGAATCTTCTGCGATTATTACTGATAAAAATATTTATGGGGTGAGCAATCAAAATAGCTTTGTTGTCGAGACAGGTATTGATGAGGCAGTTGCTAAAAAAGCAGATGGGACTATTGATTTTGAAAAAATTGAAACTGCGAAAAATACTTTTAAAGAAGCTCTTCTTACTGAACTTCAAAAAATCGACCCAGGCATCACTCAAAGTAAATATGTAAATATCGGTGCTTCATTTGGAGATTATATCAAAAATTCTGGATATAAATCACTCATCGGTGTGATTTTAGCGATTTCACTTTATATCCTCTATGCCTTCCGCGGATCTATCGGCGGTATGGTAAACTGGCCATTTTCGGTAGTTACTGCCTTGACACTTTTTCACGATGTTGTGATTGCTTTTGGACTTTATATACTGACTTCTTTTTTCTTTCCAGAATTTAAAATCGACACATTTTTTATCACAGCGATGTTGACAGTCCTCGGATATTCAATCAACGATACTATCGTTGTAATGGATAGAATTCGTTCAAATCTTCGAGACGGACATGGAAGCAAGAAAAAGGGAAATCTTGAAGCTATTATTGACACTTCTATTCATGATACTGTTCGTCGATCAATCTTTACTTCCGTGACAGTACTTTTTGTACTTGTTGCAATGTTTGTTTTCGGTCCAGATTCGATTCGTGGATTTACTCTTGCTTTGATGTTTGGTACAGTGGTTGGTACATATTCTTCTGTGTTTATCGCATCACCGCTTCTCTATGATCTTATTTCACTTGGTAAAACTTCTCAAAAATAATTATTTCTCATATAAAAAAAGATTCACAAGAGTTGAATCTTTTTTTATTTTTTTAATTATTATACTTTTTAAAAGTAGCAAGTCCGCGAGTGAGGATAAAATTCCATTTTTGTGGATTATTCATATTTCGTAGTGGATTGTTGAGTTTTTTTTGATTTTCTAAAATAATTCGTCTTGTTTCTTCGGCGCTATTTGCACTCATTTCTTCGGCACCGACGATATGTATGACCACCTCACCGTCGAGATATTTTCCTTGTGAGCTTTTTGCTACGAGGGTATTGTAAGCATTGGTGTGATTATACTCATTTTGGGCTTGTTTGATTTTATTTCTCTCTTTTTGTGAGAGATTTCATTTTTGTGTATTTTCAATAAAAACATCAACTTGAAATTGACCATAGGTTTCCTTGGAAATCAGATATATAAGGTATATAATCACGACCACAAAGAAGACAAGAATGTAGTGGAATTTATTTTTCATGCCTAAAGAATAATAAATAGTTTGATTTTTTCAAGTTTTTTTATACGATAAAGAAGATTTCTTAATTTTTTTCTATGAAAAAGCATATTTTTCTCTATATTTTCCTTGGTATTTTAGGAATTTTTTTGGTAGCATTTTGATTTACTGCCTATAAATATTATATTGCTATTCATGCTGATGATCCGATTCAGCCGTATGTCGCCGCAAAAGGGGAGCTTGTGACAATTGCGCGATGAGATATTGCTATTGATATGAGTAATAATGAGAGATACGATATTGAAGAAGGCGATGTAGTTTTAACAAAGGCAAATTCGCAGGCGACAGTTTTTTGGCCTGATGGTTCTACTACACAGCTCGGTGAAAGTACAAAAATGATAATCGACAAAATGAAAGTATCCGACGATTATTCAAAAATCCAGCTGGAAGCTCGCCTTGAAAAAGGAAAAGTCTGGTCAAATATCGTGCGAACCCTCTATCCAGAATCATATGTACGATTTCGACTTCCTGATCAAAAGCTCATTGCTGGAGTACGATGATCGGTTTTTGAAATCAATCTCGAAAAAGACTATATTTATTCTGTAAAACATGCAGTGATTCTCGAAAGCGAACTTGTAAATCAAAAGGTAGTCCTTTTACAAGGAGAAATCGTGTCAGCTTGGGATATTCTCAAAAAGCTCACAAAAGAAGTTCTCGATGAGACTTGGGTGCAGGCAAATAAAGCAAATGATGCTGTCTATGATGCAGGACGAAAGGTTCAAAATGAGTTGACACTCCGTATGTTGCAAGGTTCAAATATAATTAATAATTGGTGGAATAATCTTGTAAAATCAATTCTTGAATATCTACCAGGATTTGAAGATTTGAAATACTGGGAAGCTATTGCAAACAATAAAATTGATTTGATTCGAGATTCGTGACAAGAAAAAATTATACAGTTTGCACAAAAACTCAAAAATACAGATTTTACCGCTGAAAAAGATTTACTGCGAAATACATTGGCTGATGTCACAAAAGATCTCCCAGATGCAAATAAATGGCTCCAATCACTTCAGCAAGAAGCACTTTGGGAAGCTCTTTCACTCTCGGATAGTTCGTTTGATGGTGTAAAAGGTTTACTTAAAAAATCAAATATTAATAGTGATGTATTGATTGAACAACTCAAAAAATCTTTAAATACACAAGATTTTGGAACTGATGTTATTAATTCATTTCGATCGGTATTAAAATAATTTTTTTCAACCCCCAATATTATTCACAAGGAATTTTCCTTGTGTTTTTTTAATGGAGACCCCCTACCACTCAATTCCATCCCAACTATGTCACATATTGACAAGAACCTTGATGGTCTCGGCAATGGTAATGTAGCTGGTTGGTTCGAAGACTCGTGGTTGGTTTGGATTTTCAGGGTTTCCATCTCTTGTCTTTCTTCCATGAACAAGACAGAGTTTGTAGGCTTGTTCGATGTGTGGAGCAAAACTGTTTGTTGTGCTGACATCAGAGAAAGAAGATGTTGTGTTGGTGTTGTTGAGAGTTGTATTGTTTGCGTATCGCTTCTTGAGATATTCTACAAATACTTTCATAGCAATCTGTCTTTCTACTTTACTGTTCATAGCTTGTCTTATGGTTTGAAGAAGAGTAGTGATGCTTTGGTCTTTTGTTGGAGTTTGTTTGAGAAGGGTTTCATACTTTTCAAGGACTCGTTTGAATTGACCGAAGGTGATGTCTTGGTTTACATATTCATCAGTGGTGTTTGAGATGAAGAACTTTCTGTAGAGGGCTCTTTTTT
>JAGYHI010000034.1 GCA_018457335.1 Candidatus Altimarinota bacterium
GAAGATATAAAAATGAAAAAAATTAAATTTGACTTGCTTTTTTTTTTTTTTTTTTGAATAAAATAAAGGGTATTATTTTCTTACCCTATTTTTTATGAAAAAATGTCCATTTTGTTCTGAAGAGATTCAAGAAGAAGCAAAGAAGTGTCGATTTTGTGGTGAGTGGCTAGAAAAAGCATCAGAAAATAAAACTGAAGAAGTTCAAGAAAAAGAATCTAAAAAAGAAGACATCGAAAGAAAAAAGTCTACTTTTTTGACTCTGGAAGAAATTAAAAAAGAAAATAAAAATATTTCATATTATATTTTTGCTCGTCTTGGTGCAAAATATGTGGATATTGCTGTAATATTTTTTATTACACTGATTATAGGAATTATTTTTTTCCCGAAAGAGATAATGAAAATGAGTACGGGTATGAGTGTATTTTTATTTTGGATATTTTATGTTATATATGACACTATTGCTATTTCCCAATTTAAAAGTACACTTTGAAAGTATTTATTTGAAATTAAGATATACGATAAAGAGTGAAAAAATCTCGATATTCATGAAGCCTTTATTCGTGCTGTAAGAGTGCTAGTTTTAGGTTTGTGATTATGAGTTCCACTTCTTACTTTTATCGCTTATTTATTTCAATGGGTTGAAATAAAGTTAAAAGAATCGCATTATAATACGAGTTATGATAAAGATAATTATATTATAAAATATGAAACACAATCTCCACCATATAAACTTGGTATTGGTATTGCGATTATAGTAATATATTTTTTGTGGTCTATTTCTGGATAAAAACGATATTTCCCCTACCTTTTTCGCCTTGCTTTCTTGCGGGCGAATTTTTCTTTGATTCGACGGGCTTCGCTGGCACCGAGTTTTTCTTCAAGGAGAAGATCCATTTGTCCGTCCATATCAAATAGACTCATATCGAGTTCAAGTCAGCGTTCTTTTTTAAATTGATAATCATCGTAGTTTCCATAGGAAATCGAGAGTTCGCCATCTTGGATAATCCATAGTTTTTTTGCGAGTTTGTTGACAAAATATCTATCGTGAGAGATAAATAAAATGGCTCATGGATACGATGAAAGTGCGAATTCGAGGTTTTCTCGTGTGCTGGCATCGAGGTGATTTGTTGGCTCATCAAGAATGAGAATATTGGATTTCTCTTCGACTTCTGGTCGGATTTTTCCAGTTCTTGGGTCGATTTCTTGTCTGGTGGCTCGCGCATTTTGAGAGAGCAGAGCAAAAAGGAGCCGAGACCGCTCACCACCGGAGAGAGCAGAGATTTTTTTTGTGGTATCATTAAATTCAAATCAATATTGCTCTATGATGCTTCATATTCTTTGGGGAGTATATTGAAGTCCATGAAGCTCGAAATTTTTCGCAATCGTTTCATTTGTGTCCAGTGATTCGTGCATCTGTGAAAAGTAGAGAACTTTTGCATTTTCGTGCATATGGACAGTTCATTCGAGTGGTTTGATTTTTTTGAGGAGGGTCTTGAGGAGAGTGGATTTTCCGACCCCATTTTCTCCGACGATCCCGATACGATCTCACTTCTGTAGGCTGACTTCTCGTATATAAAAGAGCGGTTCATATCGTCCAATAAAAGCTGATTCGATATTTATGATACTTTCTGGAGTATTTTTCTCGTATGGAAAGTTAAAGAGTATATGCCTCTTTTTCTTCGGTTTTTCGATGAGTTCTATTTTTTCGAGCGCACGCTCTCGGCTTTTTGCAAAAGAGGCTCTTGATCCAGCACGAAAGCGGTTGATGAGTTTTTTTTCACTTTCTATCATTGTCTGCTGTTCTTCGTATTTTTTCTCGGTGTTTTCTTGTGATTTTCTTTTTTCTTGGATGGCCGCACTATATCCTCATGAGTATTTTTTTATGCCATTTGGACCAAGCATATCAAATACATTACTACAGGTTTCATCGAGAAATTCTCGGTCGTGCGATACGATCAAGTAGCCACCTTTCCAGGTTTCGATGAGATATTTTTCGAGCCACTCGACACTTGGAAGATCTATGAAGTTTGTCGGCTCATCGAGGAGAAGAAAATCTGGTTTTGAGAGGAGGATTTTTGCGAGGGCGACTTTCGTGCGTTCACCACCAGATACACTATCGAGTGTGTTTTCGAGCAGATGAAAAATCCCGATTCCTCGGGCGACTTTTTCGACATCGTTTTCGTAGGTATATCCACCGAGGAGATTATATCGGTCTTGGAGTTCACTGTATTCTTCATATTCTCCAGATTCGAGCATATTCTCCTCAGCGATTTTTAGTTTTTTCTCGGTTTCTCGGATTTCTTTAAAGGCGTTTTTGAGTTCTTCTCGTATACTGATAGTAGTATCAGAAAAGTGTATTTGCTCGAGATATCATAGTGTCATTTTCCCGATATTTTCTATATTTCCTTCATACTCTTTTATTACTCCAGAGAGTATTTTTATGAAAGTACTTTTTCCGGTCCCATTGTCACCTATGAGAGCAATTCTATCAGTTTGATTAATGATTGTATCGATTTTTCCGAGGATTTTTGTATCATTTTTTTCAAATACTTCTATATGTATATTTAAGTGCTTCATATCTTACAAATTTTTTAAAATTTCAAAAGTTTCGTCTGGACTTTTGACTTCATGTATGTGGATGCCTTTGATATTTTTGACTGGCTCATCATTTCCACCATTAAAACTATCTCCAAAATAGTGAATCTGATCAGGATTTTTAATGTTAAAATATTCCATCACATGTCGCATTCCATATTCTTTATTGATAAGTGCTATATCAATAGTGGTTTTTCCTCCAGGGAGGATTTCAAAGAAATCTGGAAATATCGCTTTTAATTGAGTGATGATTTTTCATCTTTTTATAGCATCTGGATCGAGTAAGTTTCGCTCGTCTGTGCTTACATCTCTCGGTATACATGGTATAGCTATAAAAAAATCTCATCGAATTTCTATCGTTGCTCGTGGAAATATTTTTTTTGTAATTTCCAAGGCTTTGTCACAGGATTTTTTTATATTAAATCTACTCCCATCTTTGAGTCGGAGAGCATTTACATCTGTTGACACTTTCTTATATTCATTTTTTTGAAATGCAAAAATCTCAGATCCATTTGAGCAGGCAAGGGTAATTTTGGTTAAATCCATACTTGGATTTTCTTGTATTATCGGGTCTATAATATGTTCCTGGCAGGTTTTTATATCTCGGGCTGTCAAAATTGATACATTGTGTTGCTTTAGAAAATTTACAAAAAAGTAAGCACTTTCTTTCGATAAAGGACTATTAGGAGGTGTAATTGTACCGTCTTTGTCAAAAGCAAAAAGTTGAGTCATAAAAGAAGAATTAAGTTTTATTTCGTAGTGAAAATATAAAAAGTCAAAGTCCTATAATAATCATAGGAACTGTATATATCATACCAAGGGTAATCCAGTTTGTATCAAATAAATATCCTATGTGAGCATCTGGCAAACGAAACTGTTCGGCTATAAGCCGAGCTATTCCATAACCGATGAGAAATATGCTACTAAAAAATCCAGTTCATATTTTTTTAGGAAAAATTTTAAAAAGAGAAAATAATACTATAAAGAGTGTAACTCATTCAAGAAACATTTCGAAAAGAGGGCTCGGAAAATGAGGAATTTTATCTATCATCATTGGGAAAGGTCATCGATAAATTGCGTATCATGGAAGTTCTCCATTTATCCAGTTCCCAATACGTCCGAGTCAGAGTCATACTGGGGTGATGATAGCGAGATAATCCATAATTCACCAATACTTATATGAGTATTTTTTACAAAAAATATATACTCCTATAAGTACTCATAAGAATCCTCAATGAAAACTCATACCTCCTTTCCAGACTTTGAAAATCTCGATAGGATTTTGGAGATAAAAATCGAAATTGTAAAAAAATACATAACCAAGTCGCCCTCCTAAAATCACTCCGAGAAATACGAGAAAAAGTAGAGAATCGAGGTCTTTTGGATTTTGCCATTTGATTTTGGCTTGCAGAAAAAAGAAACCAATTAAAAAACCAAGTGCATACATAAGTCCGTACCAACTCGGTGCAAGGGTAAAATTTCAGATTTGAAACGTAAAGATAGACATATTTTTGAAAAACTTATTTTCATTATTATCGTAATCAAATTTTTAAAAAAAGCAATTTTTATTACGAAATATCTCACTATTTTGTCTACTTATTTTTCATAAATCCGTTTGTATTTTTCTATTTTTTTATAGAATAAGAGGGTTATAATTTTTCTCTATGAAATCTTTTTCTTTTTTAAAAAACCCACAATTGTATCAAACAATCTTTTTAATGATAATTCTTAATATTGGGATTCTTGTATATGGTATCTATTTTGACTATACGAAACTTGCCTTGACTTTTGGGAGTGCAGCACTTTTGGATTCGCTTTTATATCGGTATGTAGTAGGGAAGTGGCGATTTCCTTTTTCGGGGATAAATGTCTGATTTGGGATTGCTTTTTTCTTACGGACAAAACTCCTTTGGCTTTATCCTTTATCTGTATTTTTAGCATTGGCTTCAAAATATTTTTTACGGATTCAAAATAAGCACTTTTTTAATCCATCAAATTTTTGAGTTTTTCTTATTCTCGTGCTGTTTCCGTATGTTGCCTGGACAAATCCACTTCAATGGTCAATTACAGATAGTGAGGTTTCTATTGTCTGGATTTTGTTGATAATTTTTGGATTTGGAGGATATATATTTACGCTTGTTCATAAGTTTTTAAAAATAGATTTGCTTTTTATTGTACTTCCTTTTCTGATAGTACATTTTTTGATTTATTTTACTCTTACTCAGGAGCCTTCTTTGACTTCTTTACTTCAAGGGAATAATCATTCTTTTTTAAGTTTTTATACGCCTTCATTTTGGATTTTTGTGTTTTATATGATTACTGATCCGGGGACTATCATAAGAAATCGCTTTTCTATGGCGATATTTGGAGGACTTGTAGCGGTTGGTTTTTATATTCTGCAATATTTTATCAATGAAAATTATTCGCTTCTTGCTTCGCTCTTTATTTTGTCAATTCTTCTGCCAGTAATTCGCTTTTTTGATGAGAAAAATTTATATAAGAAAATAACTGCCTGAAATGTCATTATAACTTTCTTTTTTGTATTTGCTTTTGTATATTTTTTGTATACAATAGAGAGGAATTGAAAACCAGAACTTGTCTTTGACAATCGATGTGCTAAACTCATATGTGACAGTAGTTGGATGCCTTATAAATAATGTTTTTAATTTTTTAATTTTTCTTTTTATGATTCGTATTTTATCTGCCATTGGTGCGATTGCACTGATTATCGCTGGAGTGATGATGATGACTCAGCAGGGGATGTTTGCTGATTCAGTAAAATTTGATCCATTTTGAGATAGTGGACAGTGGTCAAATAGAGAAAATGCTCAGGCATGGGTTACTTGAGAAATGGATGGTTCTACTCCAGGTATAACACCAAGTTCAGTTATAATACCACCGCCACCATCATGTCGTCATAGTCATTAATTTATTTTCTTATCTTTTATTCATATGAATATTTTTTTAAACAAGAAATTATTTGTTTTCTTTTTCGTTTTTTTAAGTGTAGGTAGTTTTATATCATATACTTATGCAGATAATATAATTCCAGAAACGGAGTGTTTTGAAATATTATCAAAATATGCTGATATTTCAAATGTATCTATTGATAATACAATTTATAATTTGGGGGATTATCAAAGTTTTAAGAATAATCGAAATCCTAATCCAAAAGGAGGATATTTTTTTAGAGCAAAACGAAATAATATTGGTACGATTAATGCAAAAAAAGAATACCTTAAAACTCAATTTGTTTCTTTTTGAAAAGAATTAAAAGGATTTGAATTTCCACTTCAAAAACGATGACCCCTTGGTTTTACAATTATAGATTCAGAATGAGAGGTATACCCAAATTTTTCTGATAAAATAGTGTATACACATCATTTGTTAAATTGAAAACTTTTAAGTTGTAATTATCTCACTTTAAAGCCAGCCACTGCTGGTAATTATGATGTAATTAATACAAAAGCGTGGTATGCAAATGGAACAAAAGAGTCAGGAGGGATTTTTAAGATGTTGGTAGGAAAAACATCAGGTACAATTAGGGATCGAGGACAAACGGCTGATGTTATTCTTGGGACACAAAATAATAGTGGTTATAAGTTTATAGTTGGAAAAGCAGTTGTGCCAGCTCTTGATGTAGAAAATAAACATATATTTTCTATGGAAATTACCACCGTTGCATTTGATAATGGATCAAGAAGAATGAATGAATATTTAACGTTTCCGTTTCAAGTCAAAGCAATGTTAAATATGGATTCATCTGCAACTAATAAATACTCTGTAACTGACTTAGAAGAAAGATTCCTTCAATATGTTAAAGAAGAAACTTGTTTATCTGTTCCTGTTTGAAAGAGAAAATACTTGGATAAGGAAAAATGTAAGGGACGTTTCAGAGCTTACCCAATTGAGGAAAAATCTATTGTACAAAAAGAGTTTTCATTGAAAGATTTTTTTGCGAACTTTATGCCGGTTGTTTCCGCAGAAGAAATAAAAACAGATAGTACAAAGAAAATAGATGAAGATGATGATAGTGATATTGAGGAAACAGAGGGGGCAATATGAGAAGGGGATATTCCGTTTTATCTTCTTGAAAAAATTAACAAAGTGCCTGATGAAAAATTTAAAAGATTTATACTTTCATCAGTGAATGATTCTGAAAATAAATTTTTAAATGCACATTCATGATCTAAAGAATATGCTCATTATGCAAAAGTATTTATGGGGTGTAATATCCCTTTTGAAGAGCGACAAAAAATTGTTTTGGATTATCTTAAAAATTTTGATCCCGCTACATGGAATAGAAATAATTTAACATATTCAAATCCTAAATTTTGAGATTGTATTATTCCATATCCAGATAAAAGACATTTACTTAAAGTAATTCCATGATCTTTTCTTATCAATCAAGAGCGGGCTCAAGTGCTTCAAAAACAAGCAGATGAAGCGAATACTGATACAGTAAAGACTCAGTATACAGATGAAGAAATTCAGGATATTTATACTGTTGATAGTATTCATAAAAAATATAATGAAAAAATTGCACTTTTGAACCAAAAATACAACGCAGAGAAAATTTCAAAAACAGATTATGATAAAGAATTAGAAATGTTAAAAAAAGAGAAAGAGAAAGAAATAGCAAGTATTTGAAAGAAAAAAGATAGTATGTTTACATCACAATCAGTTATAATTTGAGTTATGCTAATAGCAGTATGACTATTTATTCTGGGCTTTGTATTTAGAAGAAAAAAATCATAAATTTATTTTTTATTTTTGTTTATAATATGAGATTTAACATATATACTTTTTTGTTTGTACTCATTATTACTTTATGATGAGATTTTCTCTATGCTCAAAAAGGTATCGATCAAGCATGGTATCCACTTAGAAAAGATATTCAAACAAATAAGGATACTTCTTATAAATGTACACCTTCGAATTCTTATGGTATTGAGGATACAGTGGGAATTATTGATAAAAAAGAATGAGTCTATATGGCTTGTGTAATGAAAAAACATAAAATGGATGTTTTAGCTTCTCCTGCAATCAAATGAAATATTACTTCTAAAAAAAATTGTGCTACTCGATGGGGTACGGGTTGTAATATAACAATTTATTTAAATGAAGAAGTGCTTTACAGTACTTCAAATAATGGGTCATACTGATGATCATATCTATCTTGGTTCAGAAATAGGAGTGGTAAATGAAGTGATTCACAAAATCAAAAACATCGATTTTGTAGGGGATTGTATCCAGTTTATCTAAAACCTAATGATATTACCTCATCTGTTAATCTTTGTGATTATTTAAATAAGGAGAGAATTGCAGAATTTATAAATAATCGACAACCTCTTACTTCATTGGATGATATATTTATAAAAAATCGTATTCGTGATTTTTGGATTCCTTGACAGGCTGTTTATAGGCATGATATTACATTGCCTGAGTGTTCAGAGGGAAATATTTTTTATGGATCTTTAGATGATTTACCGATTAATACAAGTAATACCAATGAATATCGTTGAGAATGGACTTATAAGCCACTCTTTAAAAGAGGGAAATGTTCTGATAAATGGTCTGGATGTACAGAAAGTTCTAAAGAGACATTAGAAAATGCAACTTTTAACTGAAATAATTTTTTCACAATAAATTTAAAGGATAATGCTGGGAATTTATGAGCTGCAAGATGTCACGCAAAACCCATTTTACTTGATGTAGATATTCCAATTTTAGAGTCAAATATCTCAGTGGAGTGAGATATAAAGACTCCAGATAATAATACTACATTTGATGTTCAATCTGGTCAACCTTTGGATGAAAATACTGGAGAGAGTGCAGACAAAAATAAGCCTCGTTTTATTGAAAGGGATTTATGAGAATCTAATCTATATGCAGATCCTCTTACTATAAATTTTTCTGCAATTGATCCAAAAAATAATAATGGTGTTTCAAAAATCAAAAGTTCCAAATTAGAAATTTTTAATTGTGGAGAATCTAATTTACTGGAAACTCAAGAAAAAACATTTACTAAAATACCATTTAGTGCTGCTGATTTTCAATTTCAAGATACTAAAAAATTAAGTTTTGTTGCTCAAACAACAAAAAAAGAAGGGTGCTATGATATGAAATTGAGGATAAATGACTGGGCTGGAAATTATTCTATATATAAATTTAAGATACATATTGTTCCAAATCTCAATATAAGTGCGGTTCTTGCACATGATTCTAAAGATTCTGTCTATGCAAATCACCTCGATACTCATAACTTTGCTGTTGAGATTAAAGATATTTACAAAAATTCGATTCATGATAAAAAATTTGTTAATTTACAATATAAAGGGGAAGATATAAAATTATCAAATCAAGACAAAACAGCACTTACTCTTGAATATA
>JAGYHI010000035.1 GCA_018457335.1 Candidatus Altimarinota bacterium
AACATTTGAAATGATTAATGAGTATTATTCAAAAGATAAAAATGCTGTTTATAAAAATTGAAAAAGAATAAGAGAAATTTATTTTTATAATGAGTATAATTACCGTGACTCCCCTGATAATAATGATTACTATGATAATGATTACTATGATAATGATTACTATGATAATGATTTTGATAAACAATGAGCTTTCCCAAATTGGGATTCTGATGAATGTAGTTTCGATGATTATTTAGAAGCAAATTGATATTAAAAATTTCCTAGCATTAAAAATCCCCCCTTTACTCAGGAGGATTTTTAATTTTCTATAATCACATCACTCACCTTCAACATAATATTTCTATTTCCCATCCAATTATCCTCACTCATATCAACCACCAAAGAAAGTGGTTTTTTGTTTCGCTTCAAGGTTTCATAATGTTCCCCCATAAAAAATGCAAATATTTTAAATCCATACTTTGAGGTAAACTTTATGTGATCTCGTGATTTATTTCCGAGAATTTCCACTTTCTCAGGAATAAAATTTTCTATTAAAAACAGAGGTTTTTCGTTTCCCAATCCAAATGGTTTGTAACGATTTACTCGTTCTAAAAATTTGAAACCTATATCTGAAAGTCGGATACTTTGAGTAATTTCTATTTCTTTTTTATATTGTGAAAAATCTTGTGCATTCACGGTTGCAAGCATACTTTTACGAAAATCTGCAAATTTTTCTTTTGCAATCGAAAAACCAGCTGCTTGTTTGTGTCCTCCGTAGGCAAGAAAAAAATCTTTGTGTTTGTCGAGTAATTCTATCATTGAAAAATATTCAGGACTACGACAACTTGCAACCAGTTTATCTCCTTCATCTTTGAGAGCAATGCAAGGCTTATAAAATTGTTCGGTGATTCGTCCAGCTACAATCCCAATAATCCCGTGAGAAATATCTTTGGACACATAAAATAGTAAATTATCTTGTCTGTTGACTTTTTCCAGTGCATCCCCGGTAAACTGTTTTGTTTTTTCTTTTCTGAGTTCATTGAGATTTTCTATTTCTTTGATCGTTTTTAGCACAGAAGAAGAATTATTGAGAATCAGGTTTACTGCTTTGTAAGGACTATCCATTCTTCCAGCTGCATTGAGTCTTGGTCCGATTTGGAAACCAAAAATATCCGCATCCAAATCCTCATCCATTCGGTCTGCAATCAAAGTTTTCAGTCCAATACTTCTCGTATTTTTTAACTGCTTTAAACCAGCCTGCACAATAATCCTATTTTCCCCAGTGAGTCGCATACAATCTGCAACCGTTCCAATTGCTGCGATATCGATGGTATTTTGTAAATATTTTTTTGCTTGCACCTCGTCCATAAATTCATAAGCAAGTGCTTGAACCAGCTTAAAAGCAACCCCCGCACCAGCAAGATTTTTGTACATATAATTACAATCATCTCGTTTTGGATTAATCACTGCAACCGCATTTTTAGGAATCACATCAGGAACTGCGTGGTGATCAGTCACGATTACCTCGATTCCTAAATCTTTTGCGTGATCTACCACTTCTATATCTTTGGTTCCACAGTCCACGGTAACGACCAAATTCACTCCTAACTCTTTCATCTCATCAATAAAATATTTTTTCATTCCGTATCCGTCTTTGACTCTATCAGGAAGTCTATAACTTGCCCTGAGTCCTATCGTTTGAAAAAAATGCATCAAAATCGAAGTCGAAGTTACTCCGTCCACATCATAATCCCCGAAAATCATCACGGTTTCTTTATTTTTATGAGCTTGTTTGATTTTATCCACAGCCTTGTCCATATCTTTGAGCTGATATGGATCGTGCAAATCCTCAAAACTTCCGTCCAAAATAAATTCCCCAGCTTCAAAACGAGCATCGAGGATTTCTTCGATGCTCTTATTTTTACTTTCTGTATCATAGATTATAGAATTTCACTTTATACTCTCTTTGGTAATTTTCATATTTTTATTTTTTTGGAAAATAAGCCCTCTCTGTCTCGTTCCTCAACATCTCTCCCCATACCCCAAGGGCACGAGAGGGAAAGAACTGTTTTTTGTTCCATAGTGATTCCCTCATCCTCAGTCCTTCTCCTTTGGAGGAGAAGGAGGTAGCAACATAACAAAAGAGTACATTCTTTCTTAATAAGAAAAAATTTATCTTCCTCTCCTTCGAAGGAGAGGAAATTCAAAGGTGAGGGCTAACTAAGGGAAAAAACTTGCTACTTTTGTTCTTCCTCCTGAATACCCAAAGGGCACGAGAGGGGGATGTACCCGTAGGGAGAGGGGGGTGTTTAAAAACTAAAAAGGCAACTCCATATTTTCTTGTTCTTTTTTTCTCTCACGATTTTCACTGAGTTTTTGTAAAATGATTTCAGAAGTATGTTTTTTATCTTGTTTTCTGATTAAGATTCATCAAAAAGTTACTAAAATTCCCGCAACAATACATAAAATCGGACCATTACCATATTGCATATTTTTACTGATAACACTAAGTCAGACAGCAAAACTTACGGAAATAATACTCAAAAAAATCATACCGATTCCTACCACAATAATCAAAAAATGATTTTTCAAATCAATATCAGAATACAATTTTAGTTTTTCTTTATGTCCTTCTGAAAGGAGTAAAAATATTTGTAACAACAAAATAATCATCAGTATATACCCAATATTTCCACTCATCGCATTAAAAGCATTCCAGCTAGTCCCTTTTGAGCTTACATCTTGAATCCAAGGGATAAATAAGCTGATAATTCCGACAATAGTCCCGACAAGTGCAGTTTGTTTTGGAATACTCAAACTCCCAAAAGTTACCTGAACTTTTTCAGCTATCCTATGTAATTTTCTCTGAAATAGTGATTTTTGCTTTCTCATAAACTTTTTTTATAGAAATAACAGACCTCTCTCTTGTATTCTCTCCCCTCAAAGGGGAAAGAAAAGGGCATTTTTTCTTTATTAGAGAAAATTTCGCTTCCCTCTACTCCAAAGGAGAGGGAATTCAAGGGTGAGGTCTAACTATGGTCATTAAAAATCCAAATAACCGAAATTAACCTTGATTATTATAGATTTTTTCATATTATTGTATAAAGAAAATATTTTTTTGCAAGTAGGTTTATATCAATTGTGTTAAAAAATGAAAAAAAAACAGCAAATAAAAAACAGTTTTTTTGAACTAATATTATTATTTTTTAGCTTTATATTAGGATTTTTTCGCAGTATAAAATTATTTTTTTCCGACAAAAAAAATATAAAAAAACACAACCTCTTTTTTGAAACACTCGATTTTGTTTTTCGAGTATGGCCAAAATATTTTTGGAAATCTCCAAGTTTGTACAAACTTTTTTCGTTCCCGTCCCATTTATTGCACTATATTTTAAAAAAATAAGATGAAAAAAATACAAAAAGCATTTACGATTATAGAAGTTTTGATTGCGATTGTTATCGTTTCAATGATTTTGATTGCAGGTTTTCAGGCTTATATTATGATTCTTGCAGGAAAGGTAAAACTTATCGAAAGAACCAAACTTCAAAAAGAAGCATTTTTCTTTTCTGAACGACTATTTCAAATGGTAAAATCAGGTGGAACTCTTGATTATGAAGAATATTTTAACAGAAAAGTTATAGAAGAAAAATGAGCAAAAAAAATAGTTCAAAATGGACACTATTCAAGAAATACTGGTTTTTGAAATTTTGGTTTTAATGGTGAAGTCTGAACCACAAAAGGAGGTCTATGATATCCTTATTTATGTAGAAGTGGAAATGGAGAAGCAAATAAATATAATCCTGAAAAATGATGCTACAAAAGTCGAGATTTACGTCTTCCAACTTTTGATCCTAACGGAAATAAAAATGCAACAGATTTCAAAAAACCGATATGAGAAGCACTTGGACGACCTCAAAGATATGGACAATATGCACTTCAAGCTTGGGATTACAATGGAAATTATAATCCTGATGGAGGAGATGAAAATAATGATCTTCAAATACAATGAGATGATGATGATACAAATACAGGAATGCTTCCAAAAGTATTCAACAAAGACGAAAATGTTCACGAACTCTATTTACTATCAGGAAATAAAAAAGTGAGAACATTTTTTAGATGGAAATTTGAACCAGACCCAGATAGACTTAAGTGAACTACATGTAATGAATCAGGTTGAGACTGATGCCTTTGAACGATTCAATTTTTACGACTCGAAGGAAGAGATTGGTGATGGGATAATACATATTCAGAAACAGGAACAGGTCCATCTGAAAATGATGGAATTATCGATACTTGGGTAATTGCTCCCGAATTTCGTTCAGAAGATTGTAAATCAACAAATACAGGAACTTCAGAGGAGCAACCTTATATAGCAGGACAAATGAAAAATATGGAAAAATGTCGGAAAGACCTATTCCCAAAATCTTTGAATGTTTCTGATTTCAAAGTCTTTGCTTATCCGAATAAAAATCAAAAAATCGCTTGGAAAACTCCACCATCAGAAATGGTTTCTCCGTATGTAATTTTATCCCTAGAAATCCAACCTTCATACGAAATCAACAAAAAAATTCGTTGAAAAATACCACCTCTTCGCTTCAACACAATGATTAACCTTACTGAAATATTTAGTAAATAACCTCTTATGAAAAAACAAAAACAAGCATTTTCCCTTATAATAGCGATGCTTATCGTCTTGGTAACAACTTTGCTCGCATATACCGTTCTCGAATTTATTTATCCATTTTCAAAAAATATAAAAGGTGTAGAAAATTCTGTCAATGCCTATTATCGTGCAAACGAAGGAGTTGAAAGAGCCTTGTATTTTTTCAAAACAAGAAAAGATGAAAACATAAAAGAAGAGCAAGATGTAGATAGAATAGATAAACAGAAATGAAGGTGATACAAGTATAAAACAACTTCTCAGTGAGAAAGTTTACCAAAAGCAAAAACAGGAAATAGCCCCTATAATAATGATTTTAACACTATCGCAATGTGAGATCCGATTCAGCTTTCTATCGGAAATGGTTTTGTTTCAAATTTATCTAAACTCGAAATATACTTTCAAGTTCCAACTATTCAACATATACAATCAAAATTAGCAGATGGAGACTACATTATGTGGCAAATTGCATCAGAAAATGGAGCTTTGTATGCTCAAGGACCTGATAAAAATGGGAAAAATAGTTCATTAATCTCCAAAGCAAAAATCAATGGACAGAAAATAAAAATATCAGATTTCACCTGAATAGCTTATACTGATGTAAATAAAACAGAAAAAAGAGATATAAAACTTTCTACTATATTTTCAGGAAACTGAACTAGTTCAGATGGAATAAAACAACTTAATTGCTGAGTAAAAAAATGTATTCTTACTTTTTCGATTGTCAAAGAACTTGAAACAAAAAGTAATGCACTAAGTAATAGCTGATTTAAAAAATATATCCCATTTTTAGAGTGGAAAATAACAAGTACTGGACAAGCTCTTCCTCTTCGTTATTCACAAATCGTATCCGAAGGAGAATTTTTAGGATTTGGGAAAAAACTTGAAGTTCCGTATCCACAAGAAACAGCAAACCAGGTACTAGATATAACTGTATTAAACTAATTTTTATGAAAATATTTACCATAGAAGAAAACGATGCAAATCAAAGATTAGACAAATTTTTGAAAAAATTGTTTCCAAGAGCAACGAGAAGTTTGATTTATAAACTCAATCGTAAATCAAAAATAAAAGTATTATCTGTTTGAGCTGATGGTTTCAGAAAACAGGACAACGAGTACAAACTTCAGATTGGAGAACAAATAAAAATATTTTTATCTGACAAAGATTTTTTGGAACTTTCCCAAAAAGAAGCCCCAAAAACACTTGATGAAAATAAAAAATTTGATAAAAAAAATGTTGTTTATGAAGATGGGGATTTGCTTGTTGTAAACAAAGATGCAGGAATGAATGTTCATCCGTGAGATTATAAAACCAAAGAAATCGATTTAATTACCCAAGTTCAGGATTATTTGTGAGAAAAACTTCAAAGTCTGACTTTCAAACCAAGCCTGATTCATCGTATTGATCGTGATACTTCCTGACTTGTTTTGATAGCAAAGAAAAAAAATATTTTGCAAAAACTCAGTAGTGATTTTCGTTCACATAAAAATATTACAAAGACCTATTATGCTCTTGTTCTAGGAAAACTTTCTAGACAAGAATGAACCATAAAAAAATCACTCAAACGAATCGAAAATGCTCAAAATGAAAATAAAGTGCAAGTTTCGTGAAGTGGAAAAGAAGCGATTTCTCACTATAAAGTCCTTGCAACTCACGAACTCAAAACCAAAGAGGACACCTTGTATATTTCTGAACTTGAAGTACAAATCGAAACCGGAAGAATGCACCAAATTCGTGTGCATCTTGCCTCACTTTGAAATCCGATTATTTGAGATAATAACTACGGAGATAAAAAACTTAACATATTTTTCAAAAATAATTACGATATAAGCAGACAAATGCTTCATGCTTGGAAGATAGATTTTTTTCATCCAACAAGAAACAAAAAAATACATCTTCAAGCAAAACTCAAAGATGATATGGAAAAATTTTTGAAGAGGGTGGGAACATAAAAACACCCCCGCAATGCGGGGGTGTTTTTTTTATTTTATCCAACCTTCTACAATATCAATCAAAGCTTTACTCAATTTTTCTGGATTGTGACGAACATAATCACTTTCATCAAGAAAATCTCTTTCAATAATTTTATAATGTTTATCAGAAAAATCTTGTTCTGGTTTGAGTTTTACTGGTTTTTTCCCTTCTTTTTTATATTTTTCAATAAGTTCATCGGAAATATGACCATTGTTTACTAATACATAATCTATCACATTTCCCGCATATTTTTCTATATTTTCTATAAAATCTGGAAGTTCATAATGAGTAGTTTCTCCCAAATCAGCCATAATATTACAAACATAAACAATCGTTGCATCCGTTTTCTCCAAAGCCTCTTTCATTCCTGGTGAAAGCAAATTTGGAACAATCGAAGTATAAAAGTCTCCTGGACCTATTACAATAATATCTGATCACATAATTGCATTTTTTGCTTTTGGATTCACTTTTCACTCTCCTCCAACGAGAAATGCATCAACGATATTTTGATGAACATTATGCCCTTTTTCTTCATCATTTTTTGCGGAAACATCTATATTTTTTTCTCCAATGACCTTTGTTCCATCCTCAAATTCTACCCCCAAATGCACATCTTCTAAGGTCACTGGAATTACCTTTCCTTTCACACGAAACATTTTGCAAGCCGCATCAAGTCCCGATTCAAAATCTCCGGTAATATCATTTAAAGCAGTCAATAAAATATTTCCAATTTTATTTCCCCCGATAACTCACTCTTCGTCCTCAAATTTGTACTCAAAAAGTTTACGAACAAATCCTGTATCCTCCGCAAGAGCCGCAATTCCACGACGAATATCCCCCGGAGGTAAAACACCGTATTTATCACGAATATACCCTGTTGTTCCTCCCGAATCCGTCATCGCAATAATTGCAGCAAGATTTTTATCCAAAGTCGTTTCGATTTTTTTAAGTCCATACAGTACATTAAAAGTACCACTTCCCCCACCTATCACTGAAATATTGAGTTTATTTTTTATCATAATTTTTTACTGTTTTTGATTATAAAACGGTCATATTTTATGAAAAAAATATAAAAAGTAAAGAAACTTTGGTAATTTTTTGTACATAGTTATTCCCCTCCCTATTAGGGAGGGGCTAGGGGAGGGATTTTCCCCTACAAAACACTACCCCCTTTGCCTCATTTTCTGTAATTCTTCCACCATTTTTGCGTATTTATTCACATAATGATGAACTTCCTCCCCCTGAATATCCAAGGCTTCCATTTCCTCTTTTTTCGTTTCCATACATTTAAAAATTAAGATATATTTTTAAGTAGTATAGCATATTTTTAAAAAATATTCAAAAAAAATACTCTTTTTTTTTGACAAAAAATAAAAAATATGATTTAATAAGAGAGAATACTTATATTTTATATTATTAATTTTTACGATTATGAGTATAGACAACATAAATGAATATTATAAAGCTGCAAGAGATGAAGAGTTAAATAAAAATTTTTTGGATGCTTTGAACAAGCTAAAAAAGCAAGGAAAAAATGTAACTGAAGCAGATTTTCAAGACTTAAAAGCAGAATATGATAAAGTAAAAAATGAAGAAAAAGAACATTTTCTTGCAATTTCCAAAGAAGAACTTGAATATTTAGGGACTCTTCTCTGAATGAAAAATGAACAAGATAAGCAAAGTATGAATAAAGTTTTGAATGCATTGATTCGAAAAACAAAAAATACTATTCAGAAAAAAGCTGAAGTAGTTAAAAAAGAGGCTAAAAAAGTACAAGATAATGCTACAAAAGCAACAGTTACAGATGAGAAAAAAGAAGTAGCACAAAAAGTTCAAGATGGACAAGCAGAAATAAAAAATGCAGATGAAAGTTCATATTCCGTTACAATTGAAAATAACAAAATAATTGCATTAATGAGATGAAAACTCAAAAATCCAATCAATATTGCTGATTTTCAAAAATTAAGTGATGATGACATAAAAAATCTTGCAACTACAGAAGAGAATAGCGAAGAGTCAATAGGGGGGGGTAATGATGATAAAGGTAAAACTGGAGAACAAGCTGGAGACGAAGCAAAAACTGGAGAACAAGCTGGAGATGAAGCAAAAACTGGAGAACAAGCTGGAGACGAAGCAAAAAATGGAGAACAAGCTGGAGACGAAGCAAAAACTGGAGAACAAGCTGGAGATGAAGCAAAAAC
>JAGYHI010000036.1 GCA_018457335.1 Candidatus Altimarinota bacterium
AAAATTGTATCACCCCACGATTCTTTTTTGTACTTTTTGACGAGATTTGCAAGTTTTTTACATCGCTCTAACTCCTGAGAATTTTTTTCTTTGGTATAAAATAAAAAATTATCATAAATGTCAGCCATCTTCACAATCATCGCTCGCTCTCAGGTTTCACGGCATCTTTTTACGATACCTTCCAATATCTCATCTTTTGGGAGATTTTTATTTTTAGAATTGGCTTTTACAATATCGAGTACCTCCTTTCAGAAATTATGTAAAATCAATTCTTCTTCCATAGAAGTGTCCTCGAGGGCATCGTGCAAGAGTCCTGCAATCTGCAAATCCTCATCATAACCGTGATTCCAAAGGGAGACTCCGACTCGGATCGAGTGGTACAAAGTCGGCTTTTTCATCGGCTTTTCTGGAAAATTTTGCATCAAAAGTTTGAGGGCAATCTCAAAATGAAATCATATCATAAAAGGGGGAGAATAAAAAATAGATTATGAAAAAAGTTTTTCATTATTTTTATGTCGATTTTTATCTCTCGAATTTTTCTTTTCCATGTTTTTTTGAAATTTTTCTGTCAAATCGATTCCGGTTTGGTTAGCGATACAAATTAGCGTGAAAAGTACATCAGCCAGTTCATCACCTAAATCTTCACCGAGATCCGATTTTTTAAAGCTTTGGTCTCAATAGGTTCTTATCATAATTCTTGCCACTTCTCCCACTTCTTCTGCGAGTTGTCAGAGTGTTGTTAACTCAGAAAAATACCTCACTCAGACAGTTTTTATCCAGTCGTCTACGATTTTTTGAGAATCTTTTAAAGTGATTTCTTTCATAATTTTTTAAAAATTATAGTTTATAATATTCATTATAAAAAGGACTTATTGCACATTTAAAGGCAGAGGCAAATTCATCTTTTCGTGTGAGCATATCTTCGCTCCAGGCCCCCATAGAACCATTTTCACTTCTAATGTCAGTCTTTCCGGAAAGCTCTCACATAATCGGTCCAAGTTCTTCACGGACTTTATAGAGTCTTCTTTCGATTTCTTTTGGTATTTCCATAAATGGAGAAAAGCCAAAATGTCCTTCTCATGCATTATTTTCTACATACACTACGCCTCATAAATAAGCTTTATCACCAAGTTGATTCGCTCATCATTCGATTCAGATATAGTAGTCTGCCTCGATTCACATTTTCATGATATTTTGTGCACGGTTTTTAGCTCACTCCATAGTTTCTTCAATGCTTAAAGGCATATCAGAAATATCACTTGGCACTTTTTGTAAAATATATTCGATTTCCTTGTCTTTTAAATACGGACAAGCGTTGACCCCCTCTTTTATACCGTCGACTTTTGGGGCTCGTGTTGTTCAAATTGCGATTTTCATTTTTTAAAAGTTAAAGATTAAAATTTAAGGGAGATAATTTTCTATTTCTAAAATTTTTCCAAGGTTTACTTTGAAATACTTTTTTCCTTCGCACTCAACTTCGGTTTTGATTCCTCAAAACTCGACTTTGACGAGAGGGGAGTCTGGTTTGTAGCCATTTTTTATATGGATTTCCTCGAAATTTTTGATTTCTCCATTTTTATCAAAAATCCTCGATTCCCAGTAAGGCTTGATTTCGAGATATCGGCATTTTTCTAGGCCGTTGATGATTTTTTCAAAATCTTTTTTACAAGTTCGCAAGAGTAAAATTTGTTTTTCTGACATACTTTTTGTATTTTAAGGATTTATTTTTTATTTCCGTCTTGCCAGTGTTTTTCAACAAGAGCTTTCATAGATTTTCCTTCTTTCCCAGCGAGGGATTTTCCTTTTTCTTTGAGAGCGAGTTGTCCACAAGCCGCATCAATATCATCTCACATCGTGTGTCGGATGGTCGATGGGATACCAGCCTCTTCCAGTGTTTTTTGAAATTTATTCATTAGGATTTTTGAAGTCGGCAAATAGCCATTTCCCATAATTCCTTCACCTGGATTATACGGGATAAAGTTCATATGTGCAAGTTTTCCTTTGAGGAGGTCGGCGAGTTCGTGGGCAAATTGTGGTTTATCAGTCACTCCAGCAATCATTATGTATTCATAAAAAATCCGCTTGTTAGTTTTTGTGACATAGTCATCGAGGGCTTGCATGAGGGTTGCGAGCGGATAAGTATGATCGACTGGCATGATTTTTCTGCGTGTTTCGTCATTTGGAGCGTGGAGAGAAATCGCCAAAGAAACCTGCGGATAGTCCTCGGCGAGATTTTTGATGCCAGGTACGATACCACAAGTCGAGATCGTGATGCGCCGACTCGAAAGGTCGAGTTTTTTTTGATTGCTCGCGATTCGGATCGATTCTTTTACATTTTTGTAGTTCAAAAAAGGCTCACCCATACCCATATATACGATATTTCTGATTTTTTTATCTTCTTTTTCGAGAAGTTCATTTGCGATCATGATTTGCTCGATAATCTCGTAAAATTCGAGATTTCGAAGGAGTCCAAGTTTTCCAGTCGCACAAAAAGTGCAGGCCATTGGGCAGCCTGCCTGTGAGCTCACACAGAGGGTATTTCGTCTACTTTTATGTCGCATGATGACTGACTCAATCATCTGATCATCACAAGTTTTAAAAAGAAATTTTGTCGTCTGACCATCTTTACTGGTTGTGGTTGAGTGGATTTTGAGCGATTGAAAAAAACAATTTTCCTTTAAAAGGTCACGCACCTTTTTTGAAAGTGTCGTCATCTCATCAAAATCACGAATATTATTTTTATAAATCGCATTTTCGATTTGTCCATAGCGAAATTTCTTCTCGCCATTTTCTTCGAGAAGAGAGGTGATTTTTGCTTCGTCGTGGATAGAGAATTTACCTAGTGTCATCTTTTTAAAAAAGCATAAGTACGGCTGCTGTCAAAAATCCTACAACTCCGCCAGCAAAAGCTTCGAGTGGAGTATGTCCCATAGATTCATTGAGGACATCATCTCGGTGTGGAGCGAGTTTATTGAGCCGCATCGCGTGGAGTCCTGATTGGTATCGGACATTCATCGCATCATAGATGATGACGACAGAGAAGACGAGACAAATCGCAAATTCTATGCTCGTTACATTTTTTAAAATACCAACCATAGTTGTAAGTGACATGACAAAAGTGGCGTGTGCACTTGGCATTCCACCGCTATTAAGCATTCTTGCAACACTAAAGCGTCCGGCAAGTGCATGAAAAATTCCTTTAAAAATTGTCGCTACAAAAAGTGATATGACAGGCACGAGGACAGGATATGTAGAAAAAAATTCTTTCAAGAAGAGAAATTAAAAAATAAAGTGTCTTTTTGTTTTTGATTTTAAGTTTGTAAAAATTTAGATTTTCCAGGGAATTTTTAAGAAAATTTTTTGAGTTTGCACCCGCAAATGATGAAATTTTGAATGAAAATCTTTACTTCTGTCATTCCCCAATCAAGCCCAAGGACAGGCTCTGAATTTATTTCAGGATCTCAATATTGTTAATTTTCAAGAGATTCTGAATCAAGTTCAGAATGACAAAAGGTATTATTGAGCCTTTTCGATTGTATATTCTTCTTCACCAGCTGGTGCCTTGATCTTTACTTTTGTACCGATTTTTTTACCGATAAGAGCTCTTCCCATAGGAGATTCATTGCTGATTTTTCCTTCGAGGATATCAGCCTCTTGTGAACCGACAATGACATATTCATAAATTTCACCGTCTTCAATTTTTTTGAGAGTAACTTTGGTTCCGATATGAATATCACCACCTCTTTTTGTTCCTCCTTTTCCGTCGATGATTTCGTAATTACCTGGTTTGAGCATAGTTTCGAGTTCATCAATTCGAAACTCAACTTGTGCTTGCTCATCTCGAGCTGCTTGGTACTCAGCATTTTCCGAGAGGTCACCAAAAGAGATTGCTTCTTTGAGTTTTTCAGCGATTTCTACTCGTTTTTCTTCTTTGAGAACTCGCAGTTCTTCTTGAAGTTCTTTAAGTCCTTCACTCGAAAGGATGATTTTATCTTTTGCCATAAAAAAAGAGATTTAGAAAATAATTATTTTGAAAGGATAAGTTTTTTAAAGGTATTAAATTTGCTTTTTGGTAGTGTGACGAGAAGTGTCTGTGTCTCAACTTGCATCACGAGTCGAGCATTTGCTTGTGACTTTTTCGGATTTACATAAAAACTTTTAAAGGGGAAAGTTTTGGTTTCATTTACTGTGTAAACCGCATCATCAAGGGCTTTGAAATTTTGTAAAAATTGATCGTATGGAAGCATTGAAGCAATGACAGTAATTCCAAATTTTGAATCCTCGTAAGTCGTATAGATGACATTTTTATCAAAAATTTTGAGTCCAAAAATTCCGTCGTTATTTATTTTTTTGAGAGTAATTGTCGGCATAATTTTTGCCAGAAATTTTGCAGAAATTGGGACAATTCTTGGGTCAATTTGTTGAGAGGTTTGTTGTGGAGCTTTTTGATGAGCATTAGTTGGATGCGCTTGTGAATTTCATTCTTGAATTTTTTTCTCGGCAATTAGTTTTTTGAGCTCCTCCATTTCCTGCTCGATTTTTGCTTGATGCTTTAAGGTTTCAAGCATAAAAGATGAATCTACACCAGTTGTATTTTGTTTGCGAGGTTCAAAAAGAGAAGGGCTTGTCTGGGTAATCTGACGTGCACGATTTACATCATCTTTCTTTATAGACATCCAAGCGATGCTAGAAATAAAGGCAAGTGCCGCTATCAAGAGTGTAATAAGAGCAATGCGCATAATTATTGAAAAGAAAGATTATTTTTGACGGGTAATACTGGTAAATTCGACTTCGACTGGAGTATCGCGACCAAGGAGGTTAACCATAATTTTTGCAACTCCTTTTTCAGTATTGACTTCGACGATTTTTCCTTGACTACCTTCGAAAGGGCCACTGATAATATTTGCAAATTCACCAACTTGTAAATCTGTTTTGTATTCTTCGCTTTTTTCTTCGAGGACACCCTTGAGTTTATCAAGTTCGTCACCGCTGACTGGGACTGGTACGGTACCAGCACCAAGAAATCCAGTTACATTTGGCGTATTTCGTACGATATACCAACTTTCATTTGTGACGACCATTCGCACAAGGATATATCCAGGGAAAATATTTTTCTTGCGTTTTACTTTTGTACCACCAGCGCGTACTGAGACACTGTCGTGCATTGGCACAAAGACATCAAGAATATAATCTTCGAGACTAAAAGTTTCTCTTCTTTGGAGGAGGGACTGTCGGACATTTTCTTCGGTACCAGAGACGACACGAATTACATACCATTCGCCCTCATTTTTTGAATTAAAATCAAACATAAAAAGTAGAAAATATAAGTTGAGAAATAGAAAAATTATTGAGCGGCACCAGTCTGTGTAGCTCCAGTTGTAGTATGTATAGTAGTTCCAGTGAGATTTTTTTCTGTCGTTCCAGTTGATGTAGATATTTTAATACCCTCTCCTGATACAGTTGTTGCTTGTACACTTCCAGAGAGATTTTTGAGTAGATTGTCAATATCAGCTTTTGTCGCTGGTTGGTTTGCTGGATTGATAATAGGAGTACTTGGATGTATAATCCCTCGAGCTGTTGAAAGACTCATACTAAAAATAAAACCAAGTACACTTAAAAAGAGTGTCAAGGCAATAATGACTCCGATATTATAATTCATATATTTGCGAGTTTCTTTCGGTGTTGGCCATACAACATGCTCGAGCTCTCGGAGTGATTCTTTGATAAAATTAAACATAAAAAGAAAAAAAGAAATAAATTTACAAGGATTATATACAAAAATCCTATTTCGTCAAAACCAATTTAAAATCCCCCGAAGGGGACCCTAAAATATTTGCTTACAATTCTATAAAAAAATGAGAAAAAGTCAAAAGAAAATTCAATTAAACTTTTAGTTTCTCTGTCAATTTTTCAATATTTTTCTGCTCCAATACAATATCTCATTTTTTTTCATAGTTTTTCGCATTGTGATACTGGTGATTTTTTGCAGCGCTTGGGAGTGGGACAATGATTTTTTTGACACCAAAAGTATCGAGTTCGGCGAGGGAAGTTGCACTCCCACGAGTGATTGCAAGATTGCTGTGTGCGATCCAGTCTATAAGGACTTCTTGTCAAATCCAAGGGAAAATATGGAGGGTATCTTTGGTGATTTCCTGAGATTCAAAATCCTTTTGCATATTTTCATTGAGTTTTCCGAGTATAATACAGACTTCATATTTTTCTGTGATTTTTTTGATATGTTTCAAGAGTTCGAGAAAGATGCTTCTGGCTCACTGGCTTCCACAGAGGACGATGAGGTGTGGCTTGTCAGTTTTCCACGGATTTTTTCGTATACTTTTTTCTTCATAAAATACTTCATCAAGTATTTGTCAGACGACAGAGATGTTTGTGTGAGGGAAGTATTTTTTCGTACTTTCAAATCCGACAAATATTCTCGTAGCAAATCTTCCTAAAAGTTGATTTGCTCGTCCTGGTATGCTATCAGATTCGTGTATATAAAGCGGTATTCTTAGTATCCAAGCAGCGATACCGACAGAGAGTGATCCAGGTCCTCATTTTGAAAATACACAAAGATTTTTATTTTCTTTTTTTACTCTATGGAGTATTCTTATACTTGCAAAAATCCCTACTAAAATTATCAAGGGGTAGAGAAGTATTTTTGGAGATTTTGTTGTCGAGAGTTTGAGAGTAGGGATACTTTTGAAATTTGTTGTATTTTCCTTAGCAGTTTTTTGCTCATTTGAGTTTCTTCCACCGATCCAGAGAATATTTTCTTCTTTTTTGTATCTTTTTATGAGAGATACTATAGGCTGTATATGTCAGCCAGTACCACCACCGACAAATATTATACTCTCATAAGTATTTATGGTACTGTGGAGTTTTGGGTGTAAATTTTTATTCATCATCAAAAATTTTATCAAGTATTTGAATATATTGTGACCAGATTTCTTTGTCAGGATGCATTGTAGCAACTTTATCAGGATCGTACCAGTCATATTCTACGATTTCTTCGGCTTGGATTTTCTTGATTTCCTCGCTCATTTCCATAAGGAAAATGTATTCCACTTTTGTCACATCGCCTATGACGATTTCATATGAGGCAATCGGAAGCGGGAGGTTTTTGAGATTTTTTCATCGACTGGTAATTTTACTCTCTGGATCGATATCAAAAAATCGAGCCTTTGAGCCAGTTTCTTCCTTGATTTCTCGGAGCATTGCATCGTGCAGAGATTCTCACTCTTCGATATGTCCACCTGGCAAGGCAAGTGGCGTTCATTTTTTGTGGCGTACCAGCAGGATATTTCCGTCTTCATTGAAGACAAACGCACGGACGATGAGTTCTTTTTTCATAAGGTAGGAGGGGTTAGAATTTAGGTTTTAGGATTTTAGAGGATTTTTAAGGATAGTAGGAAATAATGAGGGATAACAGGAATTTTCATTTGAGATACTTTCAATTTGTCATTCCCCAGTCAACTGAGGACAGGCTTTGGGTTTTTGATCCAGGGATCCAGTCCAGAATCCTCATCCGAGTGGGATATTTCACCTAGATTCCTGCCTGCGCGGGAATGACAAGTACTGGTTTTTAAAATCAGAAATGAAAATCAGTTTGTCGGGGGTTTGCACCCGCGGGGCACGAGAGGTGAGAAAACTGTTTGAGTCAGATGAAAATCAGCTATTAAAAGATGAGCGTAAGCGAACAAGTTTTTTCACCACCAAAGGTTTTGGTACTTTTGGCTACAAAAGTACAGGAGTATGAAGGTGAGGTTTTGGAAAAAGTTGAAAATCCTGAATCAAGTTCAGGATGACAAACACGCTTTTATGTACACTCATAACTTCCGTCACTCAACAATCGCAAATGTCATTCGATTTCTAGAAGTGTAAGTTCAGTGATGATAGTTGTATGGTCGATGAGAATATTTTGTGAAATACTATCAGGAGTATTATTTCCGAGTTGGACTTGTTCATAAATTCTTTTTGCATCTTCATTTGAAAAATTGATTGTTTTCTTTGTACCTTCAGTACTCCCAGAAGTATTTTTTATACCGTATTCTTCGAGGATTTGACTGGCTTCAAGGATTGGTTTTGCTTCTCACTTGATGATGAGATTATTTGATCCGAGGCTATTTGTCTTAAAAATCTCTCACGGCACAACGAAGACATCTTTGTTTTGTTCGAGAGCAAGACGAGCCGTGATGAGAGTACCGCTTTTTGGGGCAGCCTCTGCAATGATGACACCGTCTGAGAGTCCAGCGACGATAGTATTTCGTATCGGGAAAGTATAGCGAGTCG
>JAGYHI010000003.1 GCA_018457335.1 Candidatus Altimarinota bacterium
TAAAAGTCCGAATCGGCTTATTTTTGCCGACCAAATGCTCTTGTCCCGCATATTCATCGAGATTTTTCGGTCGCAGCGATGATGCCAGTGGCGTGATATTTGCCTGAAAAAGTGATTCCATACATTTTAAAATTTTTCCTATTATACAGATTTTTGAGAGAAAGGGAAATTTTTCCATCAAGTAAATTTAGTTATTTTGAAAAAAATATTGACAAAACTATATATTTTAGTACAATAACATTGCTTTAGGTTTCAACAAGTGTTGAAGTTTTATTAACTTTCCTTACTTGTAAATCAAAGTGGGGAGAAATGTTGAGGAGAAAAAAATGAAAATTAGAGAATTTGAAGTTCTTGGATGTACCACTATAGACCAAGCCATTGAGCAAATGATAAATGCAGCAGATAAAGAAACCACCTTAATATCTGAACTTTCTAGTGTTTATGTCATCGTGAATTATAACTCTGAAAAAAGATTGATTCTCAGAGATTGGCATAGAGCTGCTAAAGGCTTCATTGGAAATAGCGTTGGACCATATCCAAAAGCTCAACTTTCTGCCGAAGAACTTGCAAATGATGCAAGAATTGAAGCAGAGAATGAAGAATGGAAAAAGGCTAAAAAAAGAATAAATCTTAATAGAAAGATCGAATCTTGCCCTCCAATGGAAAAAAATAAAGAAGAATGGTCTAATTTATTAAAGCAACATAAAGATAAAGATTTTATTTTAAATATCTTTAAATATGCAGAGAATTGGGCCAGACTAATGCAATTGGAGATTTCAAAAGGAAAAAAACTTTCTGAAATTGCTGAGTCTACATCTAAAGAAGTTAATATTAATGGAATATCAGAATTTGAACATAGTTATGCAGTTCTTATCCTATCAGATACTTGGAAATACGGAGAAGATCTAATAAATATTCTTAAATCTTCTCATTTACAACAAACTAAGTAAAATATTTTCCCCTACCAAAAAATCCCAAGCAAAACTTGGGATTTTTTATTTTTTAAGGTTTGAAGCCTAGAATGGGATATCTTCGATATTGATATCTTCTTCTTGTTTTGGTTTACTCGAACTTGCTACCGCACCAGCAGGAGCCGATGAAGTCGCTCCATCAGAACCACCAGCGGCTGAGAGAAGGATAATATTATCAGTAACGATTTCTGTTTTGTATCGTTTTACACCGGCTGTATCTTCCCAGTTTCGAGTCTGAAGGTAACCTTCAATGTAGACTTTTTTTCCTTTGTGCATGTATTGCTCTGCGAGATCAGCATTCCATCGCCATGCGACACAGTTGTGAAATTCGACGCTTTCTTGGAGTTCTCCGCTGGCATCTTTCCATTTTCGGTTGGTTGCGACTGAAAAAGTTGCGACTTTTTGTCCATTTGGAGTCTCGCGTACCTCTGGATCCGCCGTGAGATTTCCGATGATTTGTACTTTATTAAGTGAACTTGCCATAAAAAATAATATTAGAAATTAAACAAAATCATTATATCAAAAAATCTATATTTTGCAAGAAATATTATTATAAAATTTTCTGCATATATTCCGCTTGACAAATAAATTTTATTTTTTAAAATGAATCATGTTTTTAGTAATTTTAGGCACTAAAATTATATCAATATCAATTTTCAAAAATCAATACACATAGGAGAAAAAAATGATACACTTTTTAAAAAAAGGAGTAAGATATATACTCTACCCAGTCGAAAAACTTCACAAGTTTTTAATAAAAATAATTCAATACTTCGTGAATCACGAAAGAGAATTTCAAGATAAGATCAATAAAAATATGAGGGGACTTCGCGAGCAAATGAAAGAAATGGAAGATTTTCCATTGAAAGGACTTTCAACTACAATAGCAAGCGGTGCCTTATGGATTCCACAAATTATCCTTCTATCGCTTTATCCACTTTTAACTATAGTAACAGGAGCCTTGTATTTTGGAGTCTTTATCTTTCTTCCTTTTTATTTGCTTATTAAATTATTGATCTTCTTCAGAATTTCAGTAGGTTGGAGCATTGTAATATCTTTCTGTATTTTGTTATTATTACCTTCTATATACCCTTTATGGAAAGCAATAACCACTTCAAGAAAATCTAAAAATTCTTGAATCATAAAAAGCACTATTTTTTGAAATAGTGCTTTTCTTTTTATTCTCTGGTGCCCCCGACAGGAATTGAACCTGTGACTAAACCTTAGGAGGGTTTTGTTATTCCACTTAACTACAGGGGCATTTTCGTCAAAAAGTATACGAATTTTTGAAAAAAATACAAAAAATTTTGCAAAAAAGAGGAAAATAGAGTATAATAGACAAAATATTTAATTTTCTCATAAAATGCGTGGAATGCGATCGCTGAAAAGAAATCAGCCACAAACCCCATCTCGAAAACTTACAAAAAAAGAGCTCGATCAGTTTATTTATGCGATTGAAAATACTGGGCTCGAAGAGTTTACTGATTTTATCCGAAAACCTTGGAAAATGATTTGGCCAAATCTTATCGCTGGAATTACTCGAGGACTTGGTATGTTGATTGGTGCGACGATTGTTATTGCATTTATTAGTTGGATGCTTGCAAAAATGATAGACCTCCCTCTGATTGGAGAAAGCCTCGAACCATACATCGAAAAAGTTCAAAGCGAGTTTGATAAATATAAAGAGGCAACAAATTACAAAAATGATGTTGCTAGAATTGAGTGAGAACTTCGAGAAATCAAAGAAGTTTTGAAAAATAAATAATTTCTACTTCATTAAATCAAAAATCGTACAATTATTATTTGATAACTGTACGATTTTTGATTTATTATAAAATTTTTGAAAGAGAAAAAGAATATATAGGAGAAAACTTGCAAAAGCTAATTTTTTTTGTACAATATCGAGCATAATTTTTTAAACTATGCTTACACTTCAAAATATTTCCCTCTCAATCGAAGGGAAAGAAATTATTAAAGACCTTTCACACGAGTTTGAAACTGGAAAAACCTCGCTTGTCATCGGACATAATGGATCTGGAAAAACTTCGCTTTCACTTGCAATTGCTGGACATCCACGCTATGAGACAAGTGGGGAAATTATTTTTGATGGAGAAAATATCAGCGACCGAGAGCCAGATGAGCGTGCAAAACTTGGACTTTTTCTCTCATTTCAAAATGTACCAGAGATTCCAGGGATTGGGCTTTTTGAATATTTACGAGCGATTTATGATGAATATTTCAGATATAATTTTCCTGATAAAAAACCGATTTCGCCTTTTATCTTCCGACGAATGGTCGAAAAACTTTTGCCACCGCTTCATTTGACGCCGGATTTTTTGGATCGAGACCTTTTTGTGGGATTTTCTGGTGGAGAAAAAAGACGTATCGAACTTTTGCAAATCGCTCTTCTCAATCCAAAGCTTATCATCCTTGATGAGGTCGACTCTGGACTCGATATCGATGCTCTCGAAACACTGAAAAACCAAATCATCGAATGGAAAAAAGAAAATAAAACAATTCTCATCGTCAGCCACAATATCAACTTTGTAAAAAAACTCGATATAGATAGTGTCGTAGTGATGAAATCGGGAAAAATCCAAAAAACCGGTGATGCGAATCTTATAAATGAAATCGAAGAAATCTGACTGCAATCTTTTTAAAATTTTAAAAAATGACTCAACAAAACGATCAAATCATTGCTGATATTTCACGAGAATCTCTCGACCAACGCGATACAATTTCTTATGATATTCTCTCGTCAAAATGACTTTCTGAGGACCTTATCAGAGAGATTTCAGCGCATCACGACGAGCCAAAATGGATGCTCGAGGCTCGGCTAAAAAGTTTTGAAGTTTTTAAAAATTCAAAAATGCCGACTTGGGGGCCGTCACTCGAAAAACTCGACCTTGAAGAAATTTATTATTTTTCAAAACCGACAGGAACTTCTGATACACGAAATTGGGACGAAGTGCCGGAAAATATTAAAAATACCTTTGATCGACTTGGCATCCCAGAGGCTGAGCGCACAATGCTTGCCGGCGTCGGTGCACAGTATGACAGTGATGTCGTCTATCACAACATCAAAAAAGAGCTCGAAGAGCAGGGTGTGATTTTTGAAGATATGTCGACCGCACTCAAAAAATACGAGGACATTATCAAAAAACACTTTATGAAACTCGTGCCACCGAGCGATCATATTTTTGCAGCGCTTCATGGTGCGGTTTGGAGTGGTGGGACATTTTTGTATATTCCAAAAGGAGTTAAAATTTCTGAGCCATTGCAGGCCTACTTCCGTATGAATTTGCAAGCCGGTGGACAATTTGAGCATACGCTCATCATACTCGAGGAGGATGCTGAGGCTCACTACATAGAAGGCTGTAGTGCTCCGAAATGGAATACGACGAGTCTCCACGCAGGTTGTGTCGAGATTTTTGTCGGAAAAAACGCAAAAATGCGATATTCCAGTGTAGAAAATTGGTCAATTGATACCTACAATCTCAATACCAAACGAGCAAAAACAGACGAATGAGGCGTCATCGAGTGGATCGGTGGAAATCTCGGATCTGGTGTGACTATGCTCTATCCTTGCTCTGTCCTTGTTGGAAATAACTCTAAAGCACTTCATTTTGGGGTTGCTTTTGCAAACACCGGACAAATCGCTGACACCGGCGCAAAAGTCATCCATATCGGAAAAAATACCACATCTGAAATTGTCTCAAAATCTCTCTCAAAATGAGGTTGAGCTGCAAACTATCGTGGACTCCTTGATATCAAAAAATCAGCCGAAAATGCTGTATCGCAAATCGACTGTGACGGACTCATCCTCGATGAGAAATCTCGATCGGATACAATTCCAGACTTTCGAGTCAATCGTGGTGACGCTCTCGTGGCACACGAAGCCACCGTCGGAAAAATCAATGAAGATACACTTTTTTATCTCATGAGTCGAGGCATGAGCGAAGACGATGCAAAAGCCATGATCGTCCGCGGATTTGTCTCCCCGCTCGTCAAAGAACTCCCTCTTGAATACGCCGCTGAAATGAATGTACTGATTGATATGGAGATGGAAGGAGGGATTTAAAAACTTGATTTTTTCGGATTTTTTACTACCATAAATACATGTCACGAGAAAAAGCCGGAGCCTATCACGAAGCAGAAAAAAGACTCCAAGAAAACATCATTGACAATGAGAAAAAGCGTCTTGAAAAAGTGCAGGAGCATTTTTTTGAGAACAAAGAAAAACTCCACAGTAAGAAAAAATTTGATATTTTTAGTTTGCGTCATCAGCTCGAAATTTGACGAACCCTTCTCTCGCTCAAAAATGAACTCAAAGAGGCTTTTTCGGAAGGAGAAATCTCACAAAGAGAATATACAGACTCTCTTGAAACCCTCGAAAATGAAAAAACTCAAAAAGAAGAAAAAGAAAATACACCGACTATGACAGATTTTCCACTCCCTTTTTCGGATTCAAAACTCGCACAATATTTTGAAGAAAAAACCCTCTGAGAAAATATTTGAGCAGATATTGTTTGATTTCTGTACGGTTTTGCGATTCAGGGGAGTACTATTCTCATTATTCTCCTTTGGAGAATCTTAACCGATACTCTTTTGCTCCCGAAAGACATCATCGATACTATCAATAACTCCCAAAAATAATGCAACGATTTTTTGTAGAAAATTCACTTGATGACCAATATATTATCACGGATATATCTTGGATCCACCAAATCTCCCGAGTGCTTCGAGCACGGATTTGAGATGAGATTTTACTCTTTCAAGAAAATGGAAATGAGAGAAAATACACGATACAATCCATAGAAAAAAAGAAGATTATTCTCAATGCTGAAAGTGAAATCACTCCACATAATACAAAACAAAAACACACAATCACTCTCTACCAAAGCATCCCAAACAAGTGGGAAAAATGTGAATATATCATCCAAAAAGCCGTCGAAATCGGAGTCGAAAAAATCGTATTTTTCCCGTCAAAGCGATCACAGTATAAAATCATACCCGAAAAAAAGAAACTTCGCTGGCAAGAAATCGCTCGTGAAGCCCTCGAACAGTGTGGTGGATATCAACCGATTATTTTAGAATATAAAGATTCATTTGAATCCATCGAAATCGATCCAAATAGTAAGAATATTCTTTTTCACACAAAAGATGCAAGTAGTTCAATTGAAATATTCTATAAAAAAGCACAAAAAAAATATGGCATTTGGGTCGGACCAGAGTGAGGCTGGGAAGAGAGTGAAATAGATAATATGAACAAAAAAGGTTTTATAACTGTTCGTTTTTGAGAAAGAATCTTGCGAACTGAAACTGTCGGAATCGTCGTCGCCTTTTCGATTTTATACAGTTTTGCAGACTAATCTTGAACACAAATTTTATCCCACTTTCAAAGAGTAAAATCTACGAAACAGAAAAAACTCCAAAAAACACAATATATTGTGTTTTTTTATTACTCTCTTTCCTATAATGGGCAAATAAAGTTTAATAATTGTACGAAAATGAAAATATTCGCTTAAATAAAGGATTCTTTTGTGCACATTTCCTATACGCATACACATTTTTTATACAATTATAGTTTAATATCTGTTCATTTTTATTAAAAAATCTTTTTCTCTTTAATAAAAGTCTACTGTAAGAAATACTATATTTATACATAAAAACTATAAAAAATCTATATCAAAAGATTAGCAAGATTTTTAAAAATGTGTTATACTACGTATGTCTTCTTGAAATAAGAATGACACCTTAACAAAACCTAACTTGCCAATCAGAGGACTCTTTTTCTCAAAAGAATATCCTGTTTGCAAAACCAAATACAAAAATTGCTTATACCAATACAAAAAGAACAAATAGTATACAAAAGCAAATACACTGGTGAGGACATCTTTATTTTCTTTCTTTCTAAAATAAAAAGAAAGCAAGAGGATTAAGATGTCCCACTGGGACACGAAGATTCGATAATTCTTCGTTAAAAAAACTATCGAAAGGTCAGTTAGGTCTGAATAAAAATTCAGGGGTGTGAGAAGCCCAACCAAGAGCTATGCGATTAGCCTCACGATACAGGCAAAATGCCTCCCGAGTGTTCCATAGCCACCAAATGCTGACCTTCTGCTGTACCAACAGTCAGAAGGTTTTTTTGTTATTTATCAGAAAATAAAAAGTTTTTTTGAAAAAATATTGACATATCATATTTTTTTTATACAATCGTTCCTACTTATTGCCACCTTAGCTCAGTGGTAGAGCATCGGTTTTGTAAACCGACGGTCGTGAGTTCAAATCTCACAGGTGGCTCCACTTTCTTTTTAAGAGTTTAGGATTTGATGTTTAGATTGCATTCGAAAAATTCTAAAAATCAATTTCTAAACTCTTTTCTTTTTCTTGGGTCGGTTCCAGAGCGGTCAAATGGGGAGGACTGTAAATCCTTTGGCTTCGCCTTCGGGGGTTCGAATCCCTCCCGGCCCACCATACTTGAATGACTGATGCTTTATTAAAGAATTAGTTATTAACTTTGGTTTGTTGCTTCGCCGAAAAAAGCATCAGGAAAATTCGTACTTGGCGGATTATTTTTATTTCCTACCCTTTTTTATATTATGAAATCTGGTATTCACCCTGAGGTACAAGATGTACTCTTTATCGATCGAAGTGCTGACTTCTATCTTCTTACAAAGTCTACACTCAAACCAGCAGAAACTGCTGAATATGAAGGAAAGACATATCCTTGTGTCTATATAGAGACCTCTTCTGCTTCACACCCATTCTATACTGGTAAAAAAACTCTTTTGAAGACAAGCTCACTTGACAAATTTTACGCTCGACAAAAGAAATCAGAAGAACTCGCAAAAAAATAAAATCTCAATTTTTAAAAAAAATCCCACAAACTTTGTGGGATTTTTTATTTTCCTTTTTTATCGTTCATTTTTATCTTGTGCATTATAGGCTTTTTGATAGAGCTGGGACGATGCATTCATATATTTCGAGAGGTTATTTCGCAGACGGATATAATCATCATAAATAATTGTAAGCATAATATGAATCGGATAACTGTACTGCATATTTTGATATTCTCGGATAGCCCGTGGTAGACTCTGATCAGCCCGATTTATCTCATTTGTGATTGTATTTGATTGTCTATTGAAAGATTTTCGCCACGAATCAAGTGTTTGTGGATATTTAATATTTTTTTTATCTTTTTGTCCGATTTGTCCTTCGAGAGTATCAATAGCTCGTTTATTTTCTAAAAAATTTTCTTCGACATATGAAAGATAATATCGATAGTGACAATATTGCCGTGTAGCCGTATTAATCAACTCTTTTTGACTTGCTATTTCATTTTTTTTAGATGGGTTACATTGGAGTTTGTCTTGTGATTTTTCTAGTTTTTTCTGTATTTTATTGAGTTTTTCTTTAATTTCACTATTTTTTGACTTTGTTTTTTGCTCAACCGTTTTTCGCATATTACCAATAATTTGTAATCTTGCATCAATGACCGAACAACTAAAAACTCGGTTCATCGCAGTTCGATATTGATTTCGAGCCACTTCTACGACTTTGAGCCCAGTAAATTGAGAAATGCTTCCTTCTGCTAACTGAAATTGCAGACGTTTTTTATCATTATCAAAAAAATTAGTCGCTTTTTTTGCTTTTTCAATTTGTGCATTGATATTTTCTATTCGAAGAGGTGCATACTGCGGAATCGGCACAAGTGCATTTTTTTTCGACCACGATTGATTTGTATTATCACAGTATTGCGTGACATTGTTTTTATACGCCTCAAAAGTTGCTGTAAATTGTGCATCGTCCGCTGCAAAAACTTTTAGACTTCCAAAAAAAGAAACAAAAAGCAAAGATGTAAAAATTTTTATTTTCATAATTTTTATGAGATACGATAAATAATTTCTTTTTCGATAAATTCTCGCTCGCGTCCATATTTGAGGCGAGAGAGTGCTTTGATGGCTTGTCCAGTTTCTTTGTCGCCTTTTGTCAGCCACGGTCGTGGGACATCCAGAGAAAATCCAGCACTTGGTTTCCCGTCAATAGAGAGTTTGAGCGCCGCCTGAAAGGCATCCATATTGATAAAATCCTGCTCACCATAGACCGGAGCAAATTGTTTTGTCATAAGATCAGCATCTTCTGGTCCAATTTTGTAACTCATCATTGATCCCACATTACCAAAGATAGCATCTTTGAGGTTGAGGTCAGATTTTGTGAGGGCGTCGGATTTTTGGAGCTGGCCGATATACTGGTGCGCGATGATAAGCCCAAGGCGATATTTTCGAGCCTCTGAGAGAATTGATTCGATAGAATCCGTCACATAGTTTTGAAATTCATCGATATATAAGAAAAAATCTTTACGATCTTTTGCATCCATTTGTTGGCGTTTCATGGCTGCCATTTGGATTTTTGATACGAGAATCAAACCGATAAGTTTTGAATTCAAGTCTCACAAAATACCTTTCGAAAGTGAAGTCAAAAAGATTTGTTCGTTATTCATGATGTCGGTAATATCAAAAGCGGATTTTGTCTGCCCGATGATATTTCGCATCATAGAATTCGTGATAAATGGTCCGAATTTTGCCGCAAAATATGGGATAATTTCCTTCTTTTCTCGATCCCCCATCATCGCATAAGTATTGTCCCACCACGCTTTTACGATAGGATTTTTAAGGGTATTTCGTCGCTCTCGCTGAAAATTTTCATCCGTAAAAAGTTTGATAATATCTGTAATCGCTCCGCCATTTGGATAGTCCATCAAAGTAAAACACCCATTTTCAAAATAATCCACAATTCGCGGACCAAAAATCTCTGGTCCAAATAGTTTGATCATAATACTGGTTGCTTCTTTGACGGTGTGAGCCTTTTCATCATTATTTTCTGCTTCGAGGATATTAAGTCCCATCGGTCGTGAGAGATCTCCAGGATCAAAGAAAATAAGATCATCAGCGCGATCTTTTGGGATAAAATCCAAAAGCCCTTCTGCAAAATCCCCATGCGGATCAATAACAGCCATACCGCGATGATTTTTAAGGTCTTGTCGCGCCATCACCGAGAGAATCGAAGATTTACCGGTACCTGTCTGACCGATGACATAAAAATGTCGGAATCGGTCTTCATTTTTCAGATAAATCGGTTTTCTTTCTCCACGAAATACATTGTCCCCGATATATAAGCCCTCAGTCGGCACGTTACTCGGCGCTTTGACGATTTTAAAGTGTTGCCACCGTATTTCTGGTTGTCTATTATATTTTGAGTGTGGAAAGTGAAAAATTGTCGCCAGTTCTTCGATATTAAAGATATTTACTGGTTGCCACCACGCAAACTGCCGAAAAATATAATAGTGTACCACAAGTGAGAGTGATTTCCATTTGATTGGTTTAAATTTATTGTAGGCAGGAGAGGCAAACTGTGAAAAAGCAGAAATAATATTTTTTAATTCCACTTCGACTGTATTTTCATCATTTGAAGTCGTAATAATCCGAATCACCACTTGGTATCCGGTTTTTTTGACTTTTTCTTTCATGAGCCCTTCATCATCGATTGGTTCTTCATCCTCTGTTTTGGTTTCTTCGGGAGTATTTTTAAGGGATTCGTCTGGACTGGTCAGCATGATATCGAGAAATCCTCGTATCCAAGCAAGTGGATTAAGTGAAAAATATTTTTTCTTTGGTTTTCCTTTTTCGACTTTTCGTATCATTTTTTTGATTTTATTTTGCCAAGTATCTGCCACTGGACGCAATAAAATCTGAATCACCGCCGAACTATCACTATTAAGTCGACCAAGAGCCGAAAGAAGTGCATTGATACTGTCTGATTCGAGTTTTTGATAGGTGCGAATCGGATATTCTTGTGATTTTGCGAGACGCATCACCTCCCCTCGCCAGTGGGCTCGATTTTTGAAGATATTGACCTCATTGGTTTTTTCGATAAGACAGTCCGGATAGAGTGCGATGATTTGTTTTTCTACGAGAAGTTGCGATCGTTTTGGGACGACGACATAAAAATAAATCTCATCTTCGTGAGCCACATATTCGAAAGACACATACTCCTGACCAAAAAGCCACGCCATAAAAGTCGACGAGTAGAGTGATTTGAGTCCCGCAAAAAACTGCTCCATGATAGAGATTTGTTCTCGAAAGTCTTTGATTGTTTCCTTTTTTTCATCGCTATCACTATCTTTTCGAGCGATGATAATTTTTAAAAATACTTGATTGAGCGATCGTCTGCGAGCAATCCCCTTGCGAAGACGCACAAAAAGCCAGATTAAAATAATAATCATGACTATAAATGCAAAGATGAATTCTCAATTATTCATTAAATTTTAGTATCAAAAATTATTGTTGAAGAATAAAAAATCTAAATATCGCGTGAGAAAGAAGGAGTAAAATCAATCCTATCACAATATAAAGTCCGATTTTTTTTGCTTTTTTAAGTTTTTCTTCTTCACCACGAGAAGTCAAGATCAAAAATCCTGCATAGAGCACAAGGACTACACAGATTACAGTAAGCAATCCATTTGCCCACTGAATAACTTTTCCGATAATAGCAACAAAATCTGAAAGTTCGCCCGCTGACTTTACTGGACATGCAGTCATACCATACCCAGTCGAAATAGAACAAGTAGGAAGATTTTTATAAAAAGCATTTACAATAAGCTTTGGCACTTGGAGTAATATAAACCCAACAACTGAATATACAACCATATTGATACCCTTTTTTCGACCGCTCTCATCACCTCCACTCGTCACAATTGTATAAAATGCGTAAATCATCATTACAATAAATACAAATCCAGCGAGCATTTGTATCATACCAATAATTGGTGCAAGAATAGTAGCCCAAAAATCCCAAGCTAACGCTGAACCAATTCCCCATTGTGCTGAATCTCTCATCAGGAGTACTGACCAAGCGGAAAAGGCTAATTGCATAATAATTATTCCCACTGAAACCCATATAATATTATTTCGCCATTTTTTAGCAGCAGTCGCATCAAGATCGGAAAAAAGAAGTGTCAAAACACCGATAATAAGAAAAATGACGGCAATAAAAATAACCACATTTTTAATTTGAAAAGCGATATACTGCATTGTATTCATAAGTCCTTCTGTTCCAGAAGCTGATGGTGTTAGAAAAAAACTATTCAATTTAGATTTATTTCTAAAATTTTCAAGTTCTTTGAGGTCTGTTTTATTATTTCCACCTACTTCTTCTGATCATAAAAGTTCCTCCGTGAGTGTTCATCGAGCAACATCACTGGTATTTTGTGCATAGGTGTCAGTTTCACCAAAAGTAAAAAATGATACTACAAAACACGAAAACATCAAAAGAAGATAAATTTTTATTTTTGAAAACATATACTTTTGAGAGATAAGAATATAAATATTATCTATAGTATAGCAAATTTCTCGTAAAAAAGCAAACATTTTCACTTGATTTTTTCTTTTCTTGTTCTTTTCTTGATTTTTATACGGTTTTTCGTATACTCTCTTTAAAATAATCTTTAAATGCTCATTTATTTTTCATTATGAAAATTTGATTTCTCGGTACTCCAGAACTCGCAAAACAAGTCTTACAAGTTTTACTGCTAGAAAAAGATTTTGAAGTTGCTTTTGTGGTCACTAATCCTGACAAGCCAGTCGGACGCAAAAAAATCCTCACTCCAACACCCGTAAAAGTCCTCGCAGAAAAATATAATATCCCTGTCTACACGCCACTCAGAATACGATGAAACGAAGAAATTTACCAAACTTTGCAATCTTATGAATGTGATTATTTTGTCGTGGTCGCCTATGGTAAAATCTTGCCAGCCGATTTTTTAGAAATCCCAAAAAAAATCTGCATCAATGTCCACGGCTCTATCCTCCCAAAATACCGCTGAGCCTCGCCTATTCAGAGTGCACTTCTTCACGGCGAAAAAGAAACCGGCGTGACAATTATGCAAATGAGCGCTGGCATGGACGAAGGAGATATTCTCTCAATTGAAAAAATCAAAGTAGACACAAAAGAGACAACTTCGACACTCTTTAACAAGTTTGGCGAAGTAAGTCCAAAATCCCTTATTAAAACCATTAAAAACTTCGACACTGGCGAGATTTCCCCAATTTCACAAGACGACTCCAAGGCTACTTATTGTACAAAAATCACCAAGCAAGACGGAGAAATAGACTGGAATCTATCAGCCAGAGAAATCTATCAAAGGTGGCAAGCCTACACACCGTGGCCCGGTATCTATAGTTTTTTTGAAGAAAAAAAACTCGCACTCGAAACTGTATCTTTTGATGAAAATCATGACAAGAGTGGACAATCTGGCACCGTGATTCAAAATGAAAAATGAGTTTGAGTCCTCTGTGGCGAAGGTATTTTATATATCGACACTGTCAAACTTGCCGGTAAAAAATCACAGGATATTAATGAATTTATACGAGGACATAAAAATTTTATTGGATATATATTTAATTCTTAATTACTCTCCATGTCTACTCTTTTCTCAAAAATCATCGCTGGCGAAATCCCAAGCTACAAAATCTATGAAGATGAGCACACATACGCTTTTCTTGATATTTTTCCATTAACTGATTGACATATACTCATTGTCCCAAAATGTGAGATTGATCATTTTTCAGAAGTGCCAGAGCCGTACTATAGTGCGATTTTTCAGACCGCAAAAAAACTGGCCCCGGCTCTCAAAAAAGCCACAAATTGTCAGCGGGTTTGCACGATATTTGCAGGATTTGATGTGCCACACTGCCACTATCATCTCATAGCGACTAATAGTATGGATGACCTCAGAAAACAAACAAAAGATACTCCAGAAGATGAGAAAAAACTCACAGAAATCCAACAAAAAATTATTTCTTTCCTTGAAACCTAATATGTTTACTGTTGCAAAATATACATTTTTAGAAGTATTTAGAAACCACTTTTTATGGACTATATTTGCCATAAATATTATTTTCATACTCATACTTCTCTTATTTAATAGTCTCTCTTTAAATGAAACGAATCGAATTTTTTACGATATTAGCCTCGGATATGTCGAACTTTCTCATATCGGGATTTTACTTTTTTTATGAAATAATCTGCTCTCTCGAGAAATAGAACAGCGTACACTTTATCTCCTTTTTGTACGACCGATTCCACGATACAAAATCTTACTCGGTAAGTTTTTTGGATTTGCTGGTATTCTCAGTTTTTCTTTTTTCGTACAGTTATTGTTTATTATTTGCTCATTTTTAGTATTTAAGGTTGATTTTCTGGGGACTTTCATTATTTCTCTCGCTACAATATTTGTGACAATTCAGACGCTTTTAGCGGTGCTTTTGTTTTTGTCGATTGTTATCCCACAATCCCTTGTTATTTTTGCGACAATCGCTGTCTATATTGTCGGAAATACAACCTATTCTCTTTTGGATTATGCCCTTCAAAACAATAATATTATCCTTGAATATATCTCAAAATTTTTTCTTGTTATTTTCCCAAACTTTTGAGGAGTTAACATAAAAAATATTGTTGACACACCAATTCAGATTAATTTTCAGAGTCTTGGATTTTCTCTTACTTGAATTTTTATTTATCTTATTGTAATCGGAATACTCGGATCTTTTATTTTTTCAAAGAAAAACTTCGACAATGTCTAACTTCGACAAAAATCTACAAAATCACAGTGACTACCCTGTCGAATATAAAGAAGGAAAAGTCCAATTTTTTGGAAAGGATTTTTTTGTAAATGAAAGTGTACTTATCCCACGACTCGAGACTGAATTTCTCGTGCGAGAAGCAAGAAAAATTCTAGAAAAAGAAGAAATAAAATGAATTATAGATATTGGCACTGGCAGTGGAATTATCGGGCTTTCATTGGCTGACTTTGGGATACCCGCATATCTTGTAGACCTCTCAAAAGAAGCTCTCAAAGTCGCAGAAAAAAACACCAAAAACCTCTTTCCAGAAAATAATCATATTTCTTTAATTCAATCTGATTTATTAAAAAATGTACAATTATGAAATAATAATTGTACGAAAAATATACTTTTCATTGCAAATCTCCCCTACATAAAAAATAACGATTTTGCCAATATGAGCGTCGATACGAGGTTTGAACCTGATTTAGCGCTCTTTGGTGGAGAAAAGACGGGATTTGAGCTCTATGAGCGTTTATTTGCTGAAATTCACGCTATATGACCTCAGGAAAGTATAGGAATCTTTGAATTTTGATTTGACCAAAAAAATACTGCCCAAGAAATCCTTGAGCAGTATGATTGGAAACATGAGTTTTTTGCTGATCATGCTGGGATCGAACGGTTTGTGAAAGTGTGGTTTTAAAATAATCTCATTACTTCATTTTTTTCGACTTGTATTACATCTCGCTTGATAAGTTCGACGAGAGATCTCATTGTCGCCTCTACATCTATCATCGCGTCATGTGCCCCTTCAAACCACTCATTGAAGAGGAATTTATGAAGTTCGGCGAGTTTTGGTGGTTTATATGAAAACCCTCTTCCTTGAAGTTTACAGTATTCCTTCGAGCTTTTCATTGTACATATTACTTGATTTGGGGTGTATTCACCCGACCGACCAATACGATCTAATTCATAATTAAGTACTGTCTCATCAAAGGAAATATTGTGTCCAGAGGAAACATCCGCTCCATTAAGTACTTTAATAATTTTATCCATAACTTCTTCAATATATGGAGCATCTTCTACATCTTTATCATACAGTCCATGTACCTGACTGCTCGAAAATGGAATCGGAATTCGTGGTTTAATTAAAATATTATGTCGCTCTTTTTCAGTATAATTTCCATCATCATCTATTTCTCAGACAATCGCTGCAAACTGTACAATATATGGTTGCTGGTCAAGTGTACCCTCTTTTACTGGGAAACCCGTAGTCTCTGTATCCCAAACACACAGTGTAGTCATGATTTTTTAAACTTAAGAAAATAAGTAATGAAAAAGGAACTTTCGTGAAAAAATTCCTTTTACAAATATTTAAATAATTCAAGATTAGTAAAACTTTTTATAATTAAAGCTTTTCATATCAGTATCAATTCGTCGGATAATATCTAAGATAACACCAACTACGATAATAAGTCCAGAACCTGAAATCAAGAAATCAATTCGACTTGCTGTCGGAAAAATAGCAAGGGCTGTATTGAGTTTTGTCATCAAATATGGAAATACTGCAATAAGAGCAAGGAAAGATCCACCAAAAAGATTGAGACGACTTGAAGTTTTTTCGAGATAATCAGCTGTTTCTTTTCCTGGTCGTACCCCTGGAATATATCCACCTCGTTTTTGAATATTTTCTGCTACATCTTTTGTGTTAAAAGTGATAGAAACATAGAAAAATGAGAATCCAACTACCAATAAGAAATAAGCAATAATATAGTACCAACTTGGGTTTTGCATAGAAAGGTGTTGCATCATCCAAGTCCCGATATCAGCAGCCATACCACTTCATCGTGCTGATAAAATCTGTCCGATAATAGATGGAAAAGTAATCAATGCTACTGCAAAGATAATTGGAACCATACCAGCTTGATTGACACGGATTGGGAAATATGATCGCTCATCTCGTCCAGTACGAGTATAAATAAGAGGAATTTTTCTATACCCTTCTGTAAATCGTACAATAACATAGATCACACAAACTGTGAGTATTGCAAGAACAAGAAGAAGTGGAATTTGAGCCGCTGTAATATATCCAATAACTTTTTGAGGAACCGCAGCAAGTACACCAGCAAAGATAATAATAGAAGTACCATTTCCAATACCAGCCTCACTAATAAGATCACCAAGCCACAGAAGAATCATAGTACCTGCAGTAATCGTAATCATCGCAGGAAGTACAACTCCAAGGAAATTACTTGTATCAATGATTGGTGCTCCAGCATTTCCAGTACCAATAAAAGTATTTAAGAGTAAAATCATACCGTAACTTTGTGCAAGTGCGAGTGGAACTGTAAGATATCGAGTATAGTTGTTGATTTTCTTTTGTCCTTGTTCTCCTTCTTTTTTAAGGTTTTCAAGTGACGGAATAATAACTCCAAGAAGTTGAATAATGATTGTTGCATTAATATATGGTGCAAGCCCCATTAAAATGATAGAGAATTGATCGAGACCACCACCCATAATAGACCCAAAGAATGAAAGCTGAGCATTGGCTCGGAGCTGCTGAGTGAAGGCATCTAAAACCGCTACATTTACTCCAGGAACTGTGATAGAAGAAAGGAGTTTGTAGACTGCCACCATAAGGAGTGTAAAAATAATTTTTTTACGAATATGTTCTGTTTTCCAGATTTTTTTGACGCGTGGAAGCATAGAATAAAAATTATAAAGAATATACAGGGCTGTATTATAGGGAAAAGTCTTAAAAAAGCAAAAGATTTTATTTAAAATATCAAGAACTTTCTAAAAACGATGATTTTGAGGTGTTTTTTGCCCGTATACCGCAAATATTGAAAGATTTACATGAACTCGTCAGTAACACTATTAACAAAGCGGAAAGTAAGGGTGTGAGAGAAGATTTAAAGACATTGATAGCATTGACCACACATGAACTTTTTTTAGACAACAAAAAAGCTCTTAAAATAAGGACTTTTGAGGCATTAGATGATTGAAAAATGCTTGATTTTAGAGATGGTGCTCGAGGGGGGACTTGTTCCTCTCAGTCGCTATCGCTCCCTGCCGGAGACGGCTCACCCACAAAAGCCAAATTCAATTGGCTTTTTCTCGCTTACGCTCGGGGTTCTTTTCAAGTCCTAAATTTATATAAAAAAAGACCCTTTACGAAAATAAAGTGTCTTGTTTATATATTTCAAGAATGGTGCTCGAGGGGGGACTTGAACCCCCACGCCATAAGCATACGCCCCTCAAGCGTACGTGTCTACCAATTCCACCACCCGAGCAGGTGTTTTATTATCTTAAAAAAACATGGTGCATCCAGTAGGGCTCTTCGGCTCTCCGCCGCCGACGGCTCTCTTCGCTTTCGAAATGCCATTCAAGGTATTTCTCATTTGCTATCGCAAACCGTTCAGATTCTCGCCCTATCACCCTTGATTCTATTAGTAAACCAAAGAGGATATTACTGGTACTATTCAAGATAAAATGGTGCATCCAGTAGGGCTCGAACCTACAACCTACGGCTTCGAAGACCGGCGCTCTTCCAATTGAGCTATGGATGCATTTTTCAAATAATTTTTTGAGACAAGGAGGATTATAAAGAAAAAGTAGGAAAAAGCAAATTTTTTTTCATGAAAAGTAGATTTTTTGTATTTTGCAATGTTTTTTGTTTGATTTTTATTTGTGTTTTTTAGAAAAAGTGATATATTTTTTATATACTATAATTATTTTATTATGACAACTGATCAAAAAAATAGATATTATCCTCCAAGAAATCGGAAATATTAATACACGATTTGATAATCTTGAAAATAGGTTTGATAGATTAAAAAAGAAAGTTGATAATTTACAAGAAACCTTTTTAGAGTTCAAAGAACAAACAAATGAAAATTTCAAAAAAGTTAAGAAAGATATTGATTTTCAAGATATGATTACTAAAATTGAAAAAGTTATTAATTCTAAGTAAAAAATGTAAATATTTTAATATTTGAAAAACTTTAAAAAAACCTCACTTTTGAAAGTGAGGTTTTTTTAAAAAGAGAAACAAGAAGATTCTTCGCTCACCTGCGCGAGAATGACAAGTTTAAAAATCCCCCCTTAGTCCCCCGCTCACAGGGGGAAAGAGAGAGGTGGAAACCCCCCTCACAGGGGGAAATTTTAGTTTTTCTCATCGAAGCCTTTCTAATCTGTCATCCTGAACTTGTTTCAGGATCTCGTACAGTACTATAGAACACTTTTAAAAAAAGAATGACTTTCCTCTTTTGGCTGGATTCCGTGTCAGAGCACGGAATGACATTTACTGTTTCCAACCCAGATTCACCCAAGGGCACTTCGCTCACCTGCGCGAGAATGACAAGTACTTGATTTTCTGAAAAAATCCCCCCTTAGTCCCCCCATCACAGGGGGAAAGAGAGAGGTGGAACCCCTCTCACAGGGAGAGAGATGGAAATCCTCCCTCACAGGGGGAAATTTTAGTTCTTGATTTTTGAGATCCTGAATCAAGTTCAGAGCCTGCCCTCAGCTTGACTGGGGGATGACAGGTACTGGCTTTGATGATGGCTCGCAAATCTGGATTTGTCGCAATAATAAGTAGAACCACGAAAAAATCCCCCAAAAAGGGGGATTTTTCATACCGAAATACAGTATATAAATCTAATTTATCTAGAAATTATTTAGATTTAACATTGTAAGTTTCAGTGTATTCAGTACCATTTACATCGTAAGTAACAGCAAGAACCTCAGCAGTAAGACTTGTTGGGTTGTTGAAGTTAGAATCAACATAAATTTCTTTTTCTACATCAGAGTTTGAGCTAACAGCAATTGGTGTATCAAAAGTAAATACTGAAGCAGCACCAGGAACTTGACCTACAACAGTAGATAAAATACCAGCATCTGTACAAGTATCAGAAGATCCTGAGTTTCGGAAACAGATTTTTGCTGCATAGTTATCATCTTTAGCATCAGGTTTTACTTGAGCTTTGATAGATTTGATAGTAATATCTTCATCAGATGATTGATTTTCGATATTTACAACGAAAACATTGTCTGAATCAGCTTTCTTAGTCACCTTAAGTTTAGGTGGGATAAGAGCAGCAGTGTATGTTTTGTTTGTAGTGTAAGTAGCAGGAGCTGTGATAGAAGCAGTAGAATCAGAGTAAGCAGATTTTACAGCTACTGTAAGATTTACAGTTTGAGTACCCATCTCAGTGATAAGGTCACCATTAGTATCAACAACTACTTTGTAGTTTGAAGTTTTATCTTTTTCTACAGTGAGAGACATACCAGTAAATTTAACTTTATCAGCAAGAACCTCTACAGAAGCAGAAACTTCAGAACCATCGTCAATATTAACGATTTTTACATTTTGTCCAGAAATAAGTTTTGTAAAGTCAGCAAGAGTACCAGCATTAGTAAGAGTAATTTCTTGTACTGTTACTTTTTCAGCTTCAGCTTCAAGACCGAATCGTCCGATTTCGAGGTCAGTAGCATCGCTGTATACTTTATCAGAATCTGGAGCAGATTTGCTTGATGCTTTAAGCTCGATAGAAGCAGCTTTTACAGTTACTTTAGAACTGTTTCCAGAAGCTTTATCTACTGTTACAGTATTTCCATTAGAAATGTTTTTTACTGTATTAATAGTAATTTGAGCTTGGTAGTCACCAGCAGTAGCGTTGTTTGAAAGATTACCTTTAAGAGTAATAGCAACTGGAGTATTTTCATCCATTCGGAATTTATCTGAAGTTTTTGAGAATACGTAAGTACCAGCAGAATCTTGAGTTTGATCAAGAAGTTCGTAGTCTGTACCATCTACAGTAAGAGTAAGACTGTTGAAGTTTACTTCAAGATTTGCTTTAGTATAAGCAGGAGTAAGTTTAAGAGTGAATTTTGTCACATCAAAATCTGTACCAGCTTTTACAGTAGAATCAAAAAAAGTAACATCTGAAGAACCTTGAGCAACAGTAACAGATTTTGTTACATTTTTAGTCCAAGTGATATCAAGTTTTGAAAGATCAACTTTTGCTACTTTATCAAGAGTAGTTACTTCAGTAGTGTACCCAGTATCTTTTTCGATAGCAGCAACATCTGATGATTCAGAGATTTTAAGTTTTACATCATCATCAGAATCACCGTCACCTACGTAGATAATATTACCTCGTAGTTCGTATTCAACAGTGTTGTTTCGGTCAACAGCATTTTCAAGACCAGTAACAACGATATCTTCAGAAGTCACAGTAGCTGTACCAACTTCAGTACCTTTGTTATAAACTTTTACATCAGCAAAAGCTCGAGTCATATCAATACCACTTTCTTTTGAAAGAGTGAAACCATTAAAAACAACAGCTCGTTTTCCAGCTTGAAGTTTTACTCGTGCGATAACTTGGTTATCTTTACCAGAAGTAACATTTTGTCCAATAAGGCTGTTAACTTTAACTGTTGAAACTTCGTATGAAGTAGTGTTGATAAGACCAAGAGTAACAGGAAGACCTGAAACAGTTGCGTCAGCTTTTTCAGTACCAACAGCTTTAACAGTAAATTGACTTTGACTATTTGAAGTACCGCTTACAGAAACGAGTACATCAAGAGTAACAGATTCTCCTTTTTTAAGAACAAGAGTATTGTTAAGTCGAACAATAGCATCTTGAGTAGAAGAATTAACTGATCGGTTTTCAGAAACAGTATTTCCATTTTGACCAAGTGAAATTTCCATACCTTTACTTGCACCGAGACCAGATCGGTTTACAGTAATAGTTTTAACTTTAACATCTCCATCAGTAGCAGTAAGTTTAATAGTACCTACTTTTACGTTTGAAGCGTTCATAGGAACGTATTGAGCAATAGCATTTCCTTCAAGAGTAACATTAAGACCATTTGCAGTTACTGCAGGTTTTTCTTTTCCTTTTCCTTCATCTTTTTTATCAATAGGAGGAAGTTTTGCAGCACAAGAAGCGATTTTGAAAGTTTCACCTCGTGAAGAAGAAGCATTTGGTCGGAAGTATGTAGCAGATCGTGCACATTTAAGTTCGTTTGCTCGGTTAATAAAACCAGCAAGGTCACCAAGTGAAGCTGTTACATCGCTGTATCCAGCAGAAGTGTTTGATCCAGTTTCTCCGAGAGCACCGAGGATGATTTTAGTCATCTCAGCTCGAGTAACTTTATCGTTTGGTCGGAATTTTGAGAAAGAAGTAGATACAACTCCAGCGTTAGCAAGAGTAGTAATACCGTCACAAAGATCTCCGAGTGATGAATTAACATCAGTAAATAGATTGCTGTCACATGCAGCAGAAGTGTAACCACCGAGATTAGCTGCTACTTTAGCAAGCTCAGCTCGAGTGATGCTGTCATTAAGTCGGTAACCAGCCTCTGTAGTAGAGTTGATTACGCTTTTAGCAGCAAGAGTTTCAGCGTATGGAAGGAACTCTGAAGCAGCAGATGTAACTGAAGCCCCGAGAGTTGTAGCAGTAAGTGCTACAATCGATACAGCTGAAGCAACTTTTGTAGTAAAAGTACTCATAGTATATACGAGTTAAAAAATAAAAAATGTGGAAAATCCACAAAAAAGAGTGTCCTCTATATTATCTTTGGTCAGAAAATAATATGTCGAGACAGATTTTCTCTCTGGTCAAGGAGAGAATACCAATTATTTGTCATATTTTTACATAAAATCTTGGTCATACTTTTATGTATACAAAAAATGAACAAATAAAAAGGTTAAAGCTTTAACCTCAAGTTATGTACATAACAAGAGGAATATTTCGACTTTTGAGAAAGTAAAAATATTCCTCTCATCACATTCATACAAGAGGTGATAAATATCATTTATTTTAAAGATGTTAAAGAACAACTTTTGTTTGATTTAATACAAACAGTATCGTGATTTTATGAAAAATAGCGATAAAGTCAAATCAAATTCACCATCTTCACACATTTTTCACATTCAAAATAAAGTACAAAATATTTTTATAAAAAATCAAATACCAGTCTTTTGTAGAAAAAATACAAAAAAATCAAGAAAATTTGAAAAAAACTTTATTATTTTCATTTTTTTTATACAATAGGAGTAATTCTCAATAATTTTTTAGTAGAAAATCAAAAAACTGACACAAACTGAATTTTTCTTAAAAAAACTTATATAAACTTGTAGAAAAATCTTAAAAACCTCAAACATTGAACATACTTAGTAAAATTTTTCACTCAACTGTCATTCTGAACTTGTTTCAGAATCTCTTATAAATAAATAAGATTGAGATCCTGAAATACCCACAAAAATGGAGTTTTTAAAAATTATTATATATAAGTTTATATAGTATAATAGCAAATCAGAAAAAATTATAAAAATCTAAAAAATTAAAAAAAATGAGAAGATTCTATTCTTAATTTTTTATTATGTCAATACTTTATTCTCCTATTGGTCTCATTTTGACCTTGATAATCGGGGGTATCATCGGATGAGGGCTGATTTATTTTTTCATCCTCCAAAAACAAAAATCGAATGCCACAAAAATCGTCGATGATGCTCATAAAGAAGCAAAAAATATCCTCGACCGAGCCCAATCTACCGTCAATGATCTCAAAAAAGAAATACGAGAATCACGAGATGATCTCAAATCTGAAAAACAAAATCTCGTAAATCAAGAAAAAAAACTCGAAGAAAAACAACAAAAAATCGATGAAAAATACGATGAACTCGATAAAAAACGAACTCAGCTTATCAAAAAAGAAGAAGAGCTCGCTCAAGAAAATAAAAAAATCCAAGAAATCCAAGAAAAACTCGCTACAAAACTCGAAGAAATCGCTGGACTCTCAAAAGACGAAGCTAAAGCAGAACTCCTCGAAACAATCGAAAATCAATATGAAAATGATATCGCTCAAAGAATCGAAAAAAAGAAAAAAGATTATAAATCTCGAGAAAAAGAGCTCACTCGCGAATTGCTTATCAATTCTATGCAGCAATACGCTGGTGAAGTGACAGCCGAGACAACTCAAAGTATCGTCCAACTCGAAAGTGACGATCTCAAAGGAAAACTTATCGGAAAAGAAGGACGAAATATTATCGCCTTCGAAAAAGAAACTGGAGTCTCACTCATCATCGATGATACCCCAGATACCGTATTTATCTCGAGTTTTGATCTCTTCCGACGCTACATCGCGAAAAAGTCACTCGAAGATCTCATTGCCGACAAACGAATCCAGCCAGCACGAATTGAAGAAATCGTCTCACAAAACAAAGAAGACGCTGAAAAACTTATCTACGACCTCGGACGAAAAACGGTTGATGAAATTGGGGTTATTGGAGTCCCAGATGAAATGCTTTCACTCATCGGAAAAAGCCGATTCCGTACCAGTTATGGACAAAATCTTCTTCTCCACTCAAAAGAAGTAGCTTATATTTCTCGAGCTATGGCTAAGCTCCTCGGTGCTGACGAGCAATTAGCATTTAGAGGTGGATTTCTCCATGATATCGGAAAAGCTATGGATCATGATATCGAAGGAACACACCCAGAAATCGGTGGACGAATCGCTCGAAAATACGGCGTTGACGAACAAACTATCAACATCATCGAAAGTCACCACGACGATATTCCTATGACTTGTATCGAAGCAAAAATCGTACAAACAGCGGACGCTATCTCAGCGGTACGACCCGGAGCACGACGTATGAATGCCGAGGATTATATCAAACGAATCCAAGAAATGGAAAATATTGCTATGAGCGCGGCCGGAGTCGACAAGGCTTATGCACTCTCAGCTGGTCGAGAAGTCCGAGTATTCGTCGATGCAAATACCGTCTCTGATCTTGATGCTCAGAAAAAAGCACAAGAAATCGCGGCTCAAATCGAAGCAAACTGTAGCTATCCAGGAGAAGTCAAAGTCAACCTCCTCCGAGAAACACGCGTCATAGAGTACGCAAAATAAAAATTTGAAAATATTTAAAAAGTGTATATACTGTTCGCAGTAAATACACTTTTTATTTTTATCCGTATGTATCCTGTTATTTCATTTCCGTGATTTTTTATTTCTCAAATCTATTTGTTTTGAGTTTGCATGGTTATTGCTTGGATATTGTTTTTTTATGGACTCCATCGTCGTGCTATTGTCTCAGGTATAACAAAACATATTTTTCGATATGTGACGACATTTACTTTTGTGATATTTATAGGGTCGCGCCTCATGTATGTTTTTTCTCAGTGGCGCACAGAAAAATTCATTTTTCAAGATTTTTTAAGTTGAAGTGATAAATTTTCGATTTTTCTTGGTAAATTTTTATTTTCCTCTGGTACTGGTGAATATAATCTTTCTTTTGCTGGTGGGGTTATTGGTTTTTTACTTGTATTTTTTTGGTTGACAAAATCTCAAAAAAAACAACGAATTCAATATTTTGATATTATCATACCTGCGTTTTTTATAGCAGCTATTGTGGGTTATTTTGGGGCCTTTCTTGGTGGTCAAATTTATGGAGTCCCTTTTGAGAGTTTTATTTCACTTGAATACAAACATAAATACAATATTGTCCCTCTTCAAAAACCTCTTTTTCCACTTCCTATTTTTTATATGATAATTGCTATTATCGGTGCTGCAGGGAGTTATATTCTCTCAAAAAAAATACTTCCAAAAGGATTTATAGGAGCTGCTGGACTCTGATTTTTCAGTGTCATGCTGTTTTTATTCGAATTTCTTAATGGAGCTGATGATACACTGAGTTCACACTTTTTCTTCAATATAAATCAGTTTTTGAGTATTTTTGGAATCCTCTTTGCTTTTTGAGTATTTTTAAAAATTATTCGAGAGTAAATATATGGAATTTTTTTGAAAATATAAAACTACACACTTAAAATATCACCCGAGATTACTGTTTATTCTCGGGTTTTTTAGTTATTGTATAGGGATTTGATTTGAAAATATAAATGATATTTTAAGTGGATTTTTATTATGAAGTCTTTTTTTATGACTTCTTCTTTTTATTATAGATTTCTTTCATTGGAAAATTCTTTTTTCTTTGTTTTTGATTTATATTTTCTGATTTGGGATGTCATATTTTCATAATCAAGAAAGAAAAAAAATATATACAACTCATCAAGAAAATATTTTTTTAAATAGACAAAGAATTTCAGGTACGATAGACAGAAAAATGTATACTACTGAAAAAAGTAGTATTTATCGTTTAATAATTGACCGTTTTTGAGAAAACAAAGAAAACTTCGACACTAAAGTAGACAACTTCGACACAACTTCGACACTGTCAATTGCTGTCGAAGTTCCTAAAAATCTCGACATACATGTAGGAGAAAAAATATCTTTTACTAGTAAAATTTTCCCGAGTTTTAAAAATCTTTATGATTTGAAATGATTTGATAAATATAGTTGGTATCATCGTCTTTTTTGAAAAACTTTTGCAGCAAGTTTTGAAGTGATAGGCGACAAAAAAATCCCACTTCGAGAAAAAATACAAGACTCTATAAAAATCATTCTTTTCAAAGGTTTTCCCAAAGATGTGACCGCTATTTTACTTGGTATTACTGTAGGAAATACTGATTTTATGTCACAGGAAACAAAGGATAATTTTCAGGCCTCTGGACTCACTCATATCCTCGTTGTCAGCGGATCAAATATTACTTTTCTTATTCTCTTTCTCTGATTTTTTATTAAATATATTCCACTAAATATTTGGATAAAACGGACAGTTGTCGTTTGATTTTTGCTCTTTTATGGATATATCGTTGGTTGGGATGTACCCGTAATACGAGCCACAGTGATGGGAATTATCGGATATCTTGCTACTCAATCTGGACAAAAAAGATCAGTTATTGCCACACTTTTTGCAGTTGCGTGGGGGATTTTAATTTTTTCTCCACTTGCCCTCGTATATGATGCTGGTTTTGGACTTTCTTTTTGAGCTACTCTCGGAATTATTACTTTTTATACTCCGATACAAAATTTCTTCGAAAGAAAATTTTCTTTCTTTCCAAAATGATTTTTTCCAGTTATAAGTATTACACTTGCAGCAAGTATTGGAAGTTTTCCAGTGCTTGTCTATCATTTTGGTAGTTATCCTCTTGTGTCTATTGTAGCAAATATTCTTGTATGACCATTTTTATGAGGACTTCTAACTTTAACAATACTCTATCTTATTTTTAGTCTTTTTTTGAGTGGGTGATTACTTTTTTATGGAGGATATATTATCTTTTATATGACGACTTGGATGCTTTTTATAGGGAAATTTTTCAGTAAATACCCTATCATAAAAATTCCAGAACCTTTTATAATTCCGATTGCTTTTTTTCTTATGACTCTATTTATACTTTTTGTTTTTTCTCTCGAAAAGAAAAAATTATTTTGTACCAAATAAATCATCCACAGAAATATTTTCTATATCTTGCAAAATGTTTTCATCTCCATTTTGGGATAAAAATTCTACAAGATTTTTTAATAAATTTTGCATAATAAAATTACTATAATTTGTAGCCGTTTCATACTGTATTTTTATATTTCTCGACTGAAAAAAGAAAATCAAAAAATCTGCCAATACTCGTTGTATTTCTTTTGGATACGTTTTTTTGAGTTGTTTGACAAACTTCGCCACCATGATTGTCGAAGTTGTCGAATGTGTCAAAAACGAATCCATAATTCCCACCCAAATCGTTATCCAATTGCGGATACTTGGATCAAGCGAAGATTCATCAAAATCTTGTAAATCTTCATTTTTTATAATATCTTTCATAGCTGAAAATTCTTTTTCTTTTCAAACAGTCGAGCTCGTATAATAGGTCGCCTCTGGATAAAAAAGAGAAATCATAGCCAGTATTGCTCGTGATGGTATCGAGTGAATAAGCAGAAAAGTAATATCCGAAATCAATGGTTTATAATATTCGTTGTCGATGAATTTTTTCAAAATTTCGAATAATTCTTTATCGTCTCACTGTGCTTTTTTTTCATCTTTTTGGACTTTTTGCAGCTGTGATTTTGCTTTTTTTGACTGCTCTTGATACTTTTCTTGACTTTCTTTTATTTGCTCGGACGACGACGAAATTCCTTCATTAGAATCTAATCCTAAAAATTCATTTTCCATATTTTTAAAATGTTAAAAAGTATTATTCTTGAAAATTTATTTCTTTTGCATATTCTATCATTTCTTTATATTTATTTCCTTTTTCAGGTAAATCAAGTACATGCGAAAGGATTTTTTCTGCTGATTTTAGTTGTCGATCATAAGTTTTTTCATAGTCTTCATCAGTCAAATACACAAAAACATCCGGAGAAATTCCTTTTTCATCGATACTCACATCATCTGGTGTATACCATTTTGCAGTTGTTAATTTTACAAGTGTATTATCTGAAAGAGGGTAGAGTTCTTGGGCTGATCCCTTTCCGTAGCTTTGTTCTCAAAGAATAAGTGCTCGTTTATGAGACTGGAGTGCACCTGCAAAAATTTCACTTGCCGATGCAGAATAATTATTTATAAGTACAATAATTGGGATTTGTATATTATTTTTTCATTGTGTATATGAATAAAGTATTTCATCTTTTGTTGGGTCGTTTTCTTTAATTTTAACAACAGGTGTATTTTTCTTTAAAAAAGCAGAAGAAATATCAATAGCCGTCTCAAGATATCCTCATCCATTATAACGAAAATCTAATATCATTGCTTCAGCTCCACTATTTGTCAATGTGTTAAATTCTTTATAAAAATCCTTGCTTGTTTTATCTCAGAAAGTAGAAACTTTGATATATCCTATTTTTTTATCAAGCATTTTTCCTGATACTGATGGTATTTTTACTATATCTCGTGTTACTTTTGTTTTTCCAACTTTTTTATCACCTTTTTCTCATCGTAAATACGAAATCTCTATACTCGTCCCTTTTGGTCAGCGGATTTTTTCAATTGCATCACTTACTGTCAAACCAACAATACTCTCACCATCCACGTGTGTCATAATATCTCCAGCTTTTAATTCTGCTTTTTCTGCTGGCGAAGTATCAAGAATATGAGTAATTTTAATACCTTTTGCATCCGGAGAAACCACAGCTCAAATTCCCTCAAAATCACCACGCAAATCTTCTTGAAAAACCTCTGATATCTTCTCATCAAAATAAGTACTATGCTTATCTCAAAGACTCTTTACAAGCGCACGAATAAAATCTGACTCGATTTCTTTTTTTGTTTTTTTATGAAAAGCATAGTATTTTTTTTGAATCAATCCATAAACTTTTTTTACCTTATCCGAAGAAAAAACATCATAAGTGATTTTTTCGATTGATTCTTTTTTGATTGTATTTTCAGGTGGGATTTTTTTGGTTTCGATATTTTTTGAAAAAAAATTAAAGCCATACATCCAAACTACTCAAAGAGTTATTCACAAAAAAAAGAAAATCCATTCTTTTTTTACATTTTGTCAAAAAATCATAAAAAACTTCTAAAAAATAATTAACAATACATAGTGTAGGGATTTTCTAAAAAAATACAAGTTTATATTTAATATTTTTGCACAGACAAAAAAATGTAAAAAAATAAAACTGAACTGCATACTAAAAAGAAAACTTATTGTATAATTTTTGTAAAAATGTTTATTAAAATAAATTAAAAGTGTATTATATACATAATTTACTTTTTTACACACGAAAACTATTATTACTATTATTTTTATATATTTATATTATTTTTTTAAAAAAGCTTTTTCATCTTTTTACAAAAAATTTATTTTTTACTTGCAAAAGTTTAAAAAAAAAGTATTATTGTGCTATGGATATCTCTCAAATACATCTGACTTCTCGAGACGAAAAAAGTTTTTTTTTAAAAGAAGTTATTGAAAAATTAGAAATTCAAAAAGAAGAAAAATCTTTGTATTTTTTTTCTATGGAAATTCTTGATGATGATGATTTTGAGAAATTTTTTCAAAAAATTATAAGTCAAATTCCTCAAAAAATAACTATTTAGTAAAATATGAAATACCGTGCTACATGTTCGAAATGATCAAGTAAGCTTGTATTGAGTGTCACAGCAGACTCTATTGACCAAGCAAAATATATAGTACATAGCCAAGGATATTCTATTATAGAAATCCATGAAATGGAAGATGATTGACAGGCTTCATGAAATTTTTTCTTTTTTGATGCGTATGTTAATGGAGTTTTGCAAACTGGAAAAATCCAATCAAATGATGTTTTTAAGTCATACCGAAAACTTGTAGAAGATCTCAAATATGATGTAAAATATATATATACAGCACCTGGGATGAATGAAGATCAAAAAAAGAAAATAACTGCACGAGTAAAAGACGGTTATAATCTTTATAAAGAATCTTTAAATGAAAAATGAGAAGAACTTCAAGAGAAAAAAACAAAAGAAGAAGAGGAAGAAAATATTCTTAATGAATTTTCACCTGAAATCCTAAAAGAACTTGAGCGATATGAAACAGTAATTGAAGAAACTTTAGAAAAAATTCAAAATCTCCTAATCAAATATCATGATTCTATTGGTGTAGAACAAAAAAATACACTCAATCAAATAGAACTTGAACTAACAAAAATAAAATGAACAAGAAATATTAGCAAAATAAAACATGTACTTGAAGATTCACTTGGAACCATAGGTTCTGTTGAATTATTTCTTCTTAAACAAGGGATGGTGAAAGAAAAAAAACAATTTCTTTCAAAAACAAATGAATTATTAAAAGAAATTTGATCGGATACTAAAGTTCAAACACAAGAAGAAAAAGAAAGTGATATTGGATATAAGTTACAATCGCTTTTTTCAAAAATTACAGATAATAAAAAAGAAGAAAAAGATGATACTAATACTGCTAGTGCTACTATTGATACAAATTCTTTTGTATACCTTAAAAATAAACGAGAACTTTCGATTTATAAAAAACGTTTACAAAAAAATTTAACAGATATAGTAAAAAATATTTTTTCTTTCAAGTTTTGAAATCTTAAAAGACTTTTATTAAAAAGAAAACTTCTTCGTCAGAATATTCAAATTATTGAAAGTAGAATTAATCAAAAACATATTTCTTATACAAAAATTGTTCATGGGGTTGATTATTATGTAAATATGTTTTTTGAATTTATATCAACTTTGTCATTTTTATTTTCGTTAATTCTTGTTTTATATATATTTGTATATATAATCCTTGCTTCAGCTGATACACTTGGTTATATTCATCTCGAATTTATAGAAAAATCTCTCTTGTATATTACTATTTTTACACTTTTAAATTATGGTTTTTCGTATATAAAAGGCTGGAAAACATGACTTCTTGTAGTGTTTTTGTTATATCTTGGTGTATCTTTTTTGGTTATTAATTTTTAAGATGTATTTTTTACTTATTCTTGTACATCTTGTATTTATTGTAATTTCTCATATTTTTGGTTTTTATTTGATTGAGGGTGCTTTTTTTATTTTAGGAATCTTCTTTCTTCTTTACTTCTCTCCTGTTTTCTTTTTTAAGAAGCAAAAAAATCAAATTTTAGAAGCTTTTTCTTTTGATTTTTCTCCAAAAAATTCACTTATTCTCCCACTTGTTTTGATGTATATAGGGATTTATTTACTTGCTTTTACATTTACCGGGACAATTCGAGAAAGTATTAGTGTACATATTATGATTTTTCTTGGAATTTACGGTGTTTTTGTAGGATATATGCTGACTTTTTATTGGAAAAATGATGTATTTTTTGATATTTCACGATTTCATTTGTTATATAGTTATTTGACATTGATAATTATAGGTATTTATTTTTATTTTTTTCCAACAGATATAAATTTACTTCATATTGTATTTTCTGGGGTGGTTTTAGGATATTCTCTCTTCTTTTTTTGATATTCTTGCAAGGAAAATATTTGATTTTTTCAACTGTTTCTTGTTTCAATTCTTTCAGCCTGATTTCTTTTTGTACGGTTTTTATTTCCTGAGATGCCAGTCTGGATGCTTTCTTGAATTGCAGGTCTGGTTTCTGTTTTCTTTTTTGAATATATATCAAAAATCCAGTTTTTTCGACCGTATCTTTTTGAATCAAAAGTGTTTTTTTTAAGTATTGTAATTATTTGTGCGGTTTTAAATACAATTCTTAGTTTTTTTACATTCGAGAGTAGTTATTTTTTGATTCTTTTTACAATTTTCTTTTTTTCAGTACATACCAGATTTTCTAATTACATTACTTATTCAATTGCTATTATTCTTTTATATTATTTGTATTCGTTTTTATTTTTCAATCTTTTACAGCCTGATTCATTGGTTTCAAGTTTGATTTTTATTTTCTTTTTTCCAGTTATATTGATTGGAAATACTTATTTTTGGGAAGAAAAATATCAATACGATTTCTCGATTTTACATTATTCTAGTATCACTTTTAGTGTCGGTTTTACCTTATATGCAAGTATTTTTTTGAATTGGTGAGAGGAATTATTGTTATTTTTATCACTCTCGATTTTCTTGATAGCATTTTTATTTTTCTTTTCATACTTTCGTTTTCGATATCGATAATTTATGAATTTCTTCAAAAAAATCATCAACTTTTTTTACGCTGTTTTTTGGGAAAAATCCGATTTAGATACGAAAAAAATTTCATATTTAGAGATATTGAGGATAAAAGATTATACAGATGAATATAACGAACAATTGGAGAAAAATTATCTTGATTCCGTGGTGGTGGCTCGTGAGTATGAGGAAGTGAAAAATCTTTTGAAATCCTATAAATATACCTGATGACGACATTTAAGTCTGGAAATCTCAAAAATATATACTGGGATGATAGGTGACTATTTTCAGGGAAAATCTTTAAAAAATACAATCATTGTGGCGGTGCCGACACACTGGCGACGCTGGATTTGGCGAGGATTTGATCATATGAAAATAATTTCTCAGGAAACTGCAAAAAATCTTGATATTAGGCGAATTTCACTTCTTTCTACCTCATATACTCCCCAACAGTCAAAACTCTCCAAAAAAGAGCGATTACACAATAAAAAAGATGCTTTTAAAATAAAAAAGTCAATAAAAATTCCGGAAAATGTAATCCTTATTGATGATGTAATATCGACTGGCTCGACAATAAATGAATGTGCAAAAATCCTTAAAAAACACGGCGTCAAAAAAGTATATGGATTTTTCTTGGCTCGAAATTAAGAAGGTTATAAAAATTCCCCCCTTTTGTTATTTAAACACCTTATTGTATAGTTATGATTAAGGTTCGAGATCCTGAAACAAGTTCAGGATGATAAAAGGTAACTTTTTTAAAATTCTTCCAAAAAATATTTAAAAATAAACATTTTTTAAAATTATGTCTCAAAAAATAAAAATACAATGAGCGAAAACTCATAACCTGAAAAATATCTCCCTCGAAATTCCAAAAAATACACTTACGGTGATTACTGGGGTTTCTGGATCTGGAAAGTCATCACTGGCTTTTGATACGATTTATGCCGAGGGAAAAAAGAGGTATCTAGAGTCGCTTTCGACCTATGCTCGTATGATTCTCTCTGATGTCTCTGAGGCGACTCAGGTCGAAGAAATCGAAGGACTTTCGCCAACGATCGCCATAAATCAAAAAACTGTGTCAAACAATCCACGATCAACGGTCGGGACGATCACAGAAATTTACGATTACTATCGACTTTTATATACACATATTTGAGTTCCTTTTTGTCCAAATCATCCAAAAGAAATCCTGAAAAAAACCTCTCTTTTGGAGGTGTATGATTTTTTTGAAAAAGATGATTTTTGAGAGAAATATTATATCATGTTTCCGTTTTCTCGGTTAGAAAATTCTCAAAATTGTCTTGATATTTCATCGATTGCACAAAAAGTTTCTGATCATGGATTTGTGCGTTTTATGGTCGGAGAAAATCTCTATTCTATCGCGGATTCTTTCGAAGAAAATATCTCTGTCGAAGATGTCGAAGTTGTGTCAATCGTTGTCGATCGTCTTGTGAAAAAAGATAGTAAAGAATATAAAAGTCGACTTAAAGATACAGTACAAATTACTAAAGAAAAATGAAATGGATATATTCAAATTTATAAACCAAATACAAAAAAACGGACAGA
>JAGYHI010000037.1 GCA_018457335.1 Candidatus Altimarinota bacterium
TTTACGAGCGTGCAGTATATCTCAAATACTCTCAAAGGATTTTTACCAAAAAAAACGAGTGTCTGCCTCGAATACACGAGTGAAAATCAAGCCAGTAAAGATTTTATCACGAGAAATTTCTGAGAAAATATCTGCGAAATCTCAGAAAAAGTCGACCAAAAAATCCAAAGTGAAAATCATAAAAAAATCCGTGCAAATAAAACCGTTATACTCACGACGAGCCTGCGTCATATCCAAGAAATCGGGGCTGAAATCGAGGATTTTTTTGATGGAAAAATCATCATGCAAGGCGTCTCCGGCGGAAAAGAAAAAATGCTCCAAAACTACAAAAATGCCGAAAAATGTGTCCTCGTCGGACTCATCGAAACCTGGCGTGACAGCGAAGAACTCTGGAAAAATACCGAGGAAACTTTTATCGCAAAAGTCCCTTTTGACCCACCAAGTGACCCATATTTTCTCGTAAAAGCCAAATCGCTCGTAAATAATTTTGATGAGTACAGTATCCCGATGTGTATCAATCGCATCAATACTCTCATAGGAAATATTGTCTGCCAAAATCCAGAGATCAAAATATATTGTAGCGACAAAAGACTCCGCCAATCAAAATGGGGAAAGAAAGTGAGTGAAGCACTTTTATAGAAATATAAATACAAAAAGATGGAGAAAATCCGTCTTTTTTTATCTTTCTAACATAAAATCAAAAATTTGCAAGACTTTTTCGAGAAAAGGTTTGCAAAGAAACGAAATATGTGATATTCTATAAGGGAACTTATTTTTTACGCATATGGAAAATACTCCAAAAACCGGTGGTGGCACTACTCCACAAACACCAAACCCAAAGGCTCAAAAGCCAACAGGAAAACCAAGTGTAGTCTCAAAAATCACTGGGACTATCAATGCTTGACCAACAAAACTGAAAGAAACCATCGTAACCAAAGAAACGAACTTTTTAAAGTGAGCCGAAAAAAAAGTAGATAAAAAAGAGGCTCTTTATAGTAATTTCTTTCAAAAAGATAAAGATGGGAAAATCACTGTCGGAAAACAGACAAGCAAAACATTCCTTGAAATTATTGTTCAGATTTTAGGTTTTCTTTCTCCAATTGTCGCACTTATTACGATTGTATGTTTTGTTCATGTTTTTATCCGTGGACAAGAAAGTAGTGATTTTGCAGAAAATTTCCCTATCATTTGTGGTTATCTACATAGTGGTATCGAATCTACAGAAAATGTGGATTTCAAATGCAAAACCATTTCCGCAATTCAACAAGAATATAATACAAAAAATAAAGAGCAAGATATATCTATTATCAATGTTTTGTCAGAATATATCCCTCTCAAAGTGTCAGAAAATCTCATTGATACTTCTCCGGAAAAGAATTTTATTGTCAAAACTTTTGAAAATAAAGCTGATGTAAATGCAATTATGCAAGCTTTTAAGGGAGCGACAGAATATGCACAAAATGTCAAGAAAAAGCACATCATTTGTACTGGAATCAATATAAAAAATGGTGATACGCTCGAAACACAGTGTGATATCTATGGTATGAAAATGGGAGAAACAAATCCAGTCAGCTCGGCGCGACTCGAAGCATTGAAATTTGCAGAATTTCTCGCAGACACCAATCGGTCGCAGTTTATTTTGACAAATCCACCAACCACACTCTCGACCGAAGACTATGAATCTAATGATATCGAGGATGAATTTCTCGGTTATGAAACACGAACAAGTCTTCCAATTTCTGTAAAATATATTCCTTTTAGTCCTAAAAATTAATCCCTATGCCAAGCAATAAAAATACAACTGCCGTAAAAGAACGGCTCACATATGCACTTATTGGTCAGATTTTCATCATTACACTCTCTTCTCTTGCACTTATTTTTTATATTGTACCAAAATGGAAAGAAATAAATACAAAAGTAGAGGAAACGAATGCAAGTATCGCTAATTATGAAACAACCAAAAAAAATGGACTTCCAACAAAAAAAATCAAAAGCATTATAGTGAAAGATCAAACAAAAAAAGAGCTTTTTAGTCTTATTCAAAAAAATGAAAAAGCGGTTGCAAAAGTCATAAAAAAAGGAAAAACACAAAAATCTTATATTGATTGGATTAATGATAGTCTTAATAATAGTAATGAGGACAGAAAAAAAATCCAGATCATCAAGGCGAAAATGAATAGTATCGTGCCAACACTTTCACCGATTACAAGTACAATTGAGGAAACTCAAGTTTCCCTTAAAAATTATGTCGATTTTATAGAAAACAAACTCCTGACAAATTTTAAAATCAAAAGTACTTCTCCGCTTTCTATTGATAAGATTACGTATGCGAAAGATACTGCAAAATCCCCTATGGGAAACATCGGTTATCTCGATTTCAATCTTCAATTTGAAGGAAATAATGAACATATTTATAAATTTTTAGATTACATTCATACACTCGGAAATACAGAAATTTTAACGCAAACTGGTGTGACTTTTGACACTATCGATCAAGTGCCTGCCGTCATGACTAATCCTCTTGTCACTATCGAATCTTTAACACTTAATGATGAAATTGATATCGATACTAAAAAAGATAAATTAAATGCTGGGGTAATTATCTTACGATTTTATGTACGAGGATCAGCGCCAAGTGACGCAAATTTCCTCGCAAAAAAAGTCGAATCAAAGAAAAAAGAACTTTCAGAAGCACTGGAAAAAGCGAAAAAAGTATGTGAAAAACAAAAAGAACAATGTGAAAAAAGTAAAAAAACTCGACTCAAAGAATTCGAAACAAAATATAATGAATTTTTGCGAGTAGCTAAAAATATCAAAATCGATGCCAAAAAATGAGCCAGCACAAGTGATATGAGCCGACTTGCTGACCAAATAAAAACACTTCGACTTCTTAAAGAAGAATTTGAAATAAAATTCAAAACTCTTATTGATCTCCAATAATTCTATAAATAAATACTGCTATGTCTTCTATTGAACAACTCAAACAACTTATTTACAAAGGTGAAAATATCGCTCGAATCTGTGATTTGACCATTATTGGTGCCGTTGAAATGGGAAGTTCGGATATTCATATTGAGCCATTGACTCATATCGTACGAATCCGTTACCGAATCGACGGTGAACTTCGTGAAATCCTCGAATATCAACCATTTTTGCATCAGCAAATTATTGCGAGGTTTAAAATTATGTCAAACCTCAAAATCGATGAAGCACGTATTCCTCAAGATGGGCGTCTTTCGACTACGATTGATAATAAATCTCTTGACCTTCGTGTCTCGACACTTCCAACTGTACACGGCGAAAAAATCGTAATGCGTATCGTTGATAAAAGTAAAAAAATTCCAGAAATTGATGTCCTCGGTATTGAAGGACACAACAGGAAACTCCTCGAAAAAGCAATCAATCTTCCAAATGGAATCATCTTGACGAGTGGTCCAACCGGTTCTGGTAAATCGACGACGCTGTATTCTTGTCTTTCTCGGCTCAATAAACCTGATGTAAATATCATGACACTCGAAGATCCAGTAGAAAACCAAATCGATGGACTCAATCAATCACAGGTCTTCCCTGATATCGGATATAGCTTTGCCAGCGGACTTCGTACCGCACTTCGTCAGGATCCTGATATTATCATGGTAGGTGAGATCCGTGATCACGACACCATCAATATCGCGATTGAAGCTTCTCTTACTGGTCACCTCGTAGTATCGACGATCCATACCAACTCAGCTGCTGAGACGATCACTCGTATTCTCAATATGGGAATTCAGTCATTTCTTTTACCAGCAACCGTCAATGCGATTATCGCACAGCGACTCGTACGAAAACTTTGTCCACACTGTAAAAAAGCCGTACCAATGAGCGCACTACCAGAAGAGCGAAAAAAAATGGTAACTCGTGCCATCAAACAAACCTCAAAAGAAGAACTCGTATCACGACTCTCACCAGAATCTATAAAAAATCCTACTTTTTATATGCCTGTCGGCTGTGCAGAGTGTGGAAATATCGGATATAAAGGACGAGTCGGTATCTATGAAATCATGGAAATCACACCAAATATTAAAAAAATGATCATTGATGGAGCTAGTGCTACCATGATCAATGAGGTTGCTATCCAAGATGGTATGACTTCACTCGAGCAAGATGGTATTATCAAGGCACTCTCTGGGCGTACTTCACTCGAAGAAGTCTATGCAGCTGCAAAAACCAATGCTGTCGAATAATTTTATTTCTTAGTTTTTTGTAAAATATGTCACAAGCACCCCAAAGCGATCTTGTCATCTTGGATGTAGAAGGAAAGGAGCAGGTTGTCAAAAAAGAATCCACGTTTCAATACCTCCTCGGAGTGGTCAATAAAACAAATGCAATTTCTCTACGAGAGAAAGTTATATTTTTTCGATCCATGGCAACTATGGTCAATGCAAGTATGACGGTTCTTAAAGGACTTTCAGCCTTACGAAGACAAGAAAAAAGCCCAAATATGCAAAAGTTTTATGATTTTATGATTGAGCGAGTTCAATCTGGTTATATGATGAATGAAGTATTACAATCATATTATGGCAATTTCACGAGTGCGGAATGTTCTATTATCGAGGCAGGTGAAAAAACAGGTCGTCTTAATGAATCTCTCTTACAAATTGCTGAACAAACTGAAAAAATCGAATCTATCCGACGAAAAGTCAAAGGAGCTATGACCTATCCTATGGTACTGATTGTGGGTATGATATTAGTTGTATCCGTACTTCTTATTAAAGTCGTTCCGACACTTGTGACCTTTTTTGGTGATGAAAAAAAACTACCTGGTGCTACTCAAATGATTTTGAAAACTTCTCGATTCTTAGGAAGTTATTGGTTTTTTATACTCTTATGAGTCGGAGTGATATATCTTTTTGTCAAAGTTTGGAAACGATCAAAAAATGGAAAATATCGATTTGATAAAATTCTGATAAATATTCCCGGTTTTGGAAAAATCATACGGAAAGTTATTCTTTCAAAATTTGCTCGTGTCTTTTCAAATCTTATTGGAAGTGGTATATCTGTCGTTGAATCTATACGAATTACTGCTGATGCCGTCGGAAATGAAGTCTACCGACAACGCATCCTCCTCCTGCGAGAAGATGTAAAATCAGGTATGAAAATGGCAGAATCCCTCGAAGGTGATCCACTCTTCCCTGATCTCCTCGTAGCGATGTTACGAGTCGGTGAAGATACTGCTCAAGTACAAAATACGGTTATTAAAATTGCAGAATTTTATGATGAAGAAGTCGACCTCTCAATTGATAAAATTCAAACTCTTGTCGAGCCAATTATTATGGTTGTGATGGGTATTGTAATTGCATTTATTGCTATTGGTATCTATCAACCAATGATGCAACTTGGAAATACAATTGGTCAAAATTCTTAAGAAATTACTATTTCATACTTTTCATACTTATAAATTTTTACTAAAAGTCCTTAAAAAAATAAGGACTTTTATTGCAAAAATAACTTTTTTGAATATACTTTTCATTATTCTATAATTTTTTCTTATGTCTCAAGAAATTAAAATCTGGATTCAAAAAATTCTCATTCTTATTTGATTTAGTATTTTACTCTATTTTATTTATCTTTCAAAAAGTATTATCACACTTCTTATCATCGCTGGTTTTATCACCTTTTTGATTATCCCTCTTGTTGAAAAGTGGAAAAAATATAAAATCCCAGAGTGGTTTACTGTTATTTTTGTGTATTTCATACTTTTCATACTCTTTAGTATTACGGTTGGTACCATCTTGCCTATCGTTATTACTTATATATCAAAAGGCATTTCAGCAATTGCTCTTTGGGCACAAAATGCTCAAAGCATTTATCTTAATGAGGGTCTTGCCGGGTTTCACCTTCATCCATATGTCGAAAACTTTATTACAAACCTTATACAGCCACATAATCTTTCAAATCTCTTCAAAATTATCCAGCAAAATTCGAGTGACATTCAAAAATTTATCACACTTTCTGCTTCAAGTATTACCCAAGGAAGTGTAAGTCTTATTGGAGGAATTTGATGAATATTGACCCAGATTACTTTTATCGCTATCGCAAGTTTTTTTATGGTTTTAGAGCGTAAAGGTATTGCTGTTCTTATTCTTGATGTTCTTCCAAAAGATATAGGATTATATATTAAAACCCATTTTGCAAATATACAAAATGTGTGTACTTCTTGGATTAAGGCAACTATATTACTTTCACTGACAATTTTTACAATGACATATATTGGATTATTATTAGTGAATTGGATTTTTGGTTTTGGAATTGAAAGTATTATAAGTCTAGCACTCATTAGCGGTATTATGGAGTTTATCCCATACATTGGGCCACTTCTTGCACTTATTCCTGCTCTTATTATTGGGATTGGAACCAGCTGGAATGCAGCAATTGCTATCTTAATTCTCTATCTTATCGTACAACAACTTGAAGGTAATGTATTTGTGCCTATTATTATGAGTAAAAATCTTGATATTTCACCGCTTTTTGTTTTTGTAATTATGCTTTTTGGATGAGCTATCGGAGGAATACTCGGAATTATTGTTGCCATTCCAATAGCCGGCATTATTAAAATATTTTACAGTGATTTTCATAAAAAAAGAAAAACACGATTTCGATATGGAATCTGCTACAATGAGAAAAATCCACCTATAAAAGAAAAATCTAAAAGTAAAAAAATATCAGAGGATAAAAAATAAGAAACTGTCTTCCCTCCTTTTTAGAGTACGATTATACTTAAACACTCATAATTGTACTCTATTTTTATAACCAAAATCTTTATTAAATAAATAATCCCCTACTTACTTGAGGGGATTATTTATTTCTGTTCTACTTTTGCTTGTTGTAGTTGCTTTGTTTGTGTTGTGTTTTCTTGTTCTTATCTTACAAACTTTGCTCGTACAATCCAACGACCTTTGGCTCATCCGATTGGAGTACAGGTGAAGAGGGTGAGGATGCTTTCTTTTGTTGGGTGGAGAATTTCTGTGTGGTATTTAGAAGCATTGTAACTCTTTTGTACTTGGTAGATGTAGCGTTTGTAGGTGTTGTTTGGTTGTTTTTTGTAGATCCAGATTTGTTGTCCTGGGTTCATCTCTATGATTCTTTGGAAGTGTGTTTTGTAGCGTGTTGATGATTTTTTGAAGAATGAAGAGTGTCCTGAGACGACTTTGTTCCCTGGTTGACCATAGTCATTTGTAGTGGTTCCTGGGAGTTCGACAGCACCGTTTTTGAGGTATTTCCAGAAGTTTTCATTGCTTCCTTTGAAGAATCTTTGTGCTTCTGGGGTGGTTGTTGGGACAGTTTGGATTGGCATGACAAGTCCTTGTGTTGGGAGGACGATGTAGGCATTTTGGTTTCTGTCTCGTTTGTCGACGACTTGGAGCCAGTGTGAGAGATTTGGATTGGTTGAACCAGCAAGACGGAAGTGTGACCAACCTGGGAGGTCTATTGTGACATCTTGGAGATATTTTTGTCCGACCACATGAGCTCTTTTAAATCTTTCATTCCATACTCCGGTTTGAGGGAGAATCTTTGGGTAGTTTTCAAAGAGGTTTTCTTGTTGTTTTGGAATTGAGAAGAGAGGGGTTTGTGGGGTTGTTGGTTTCTTTGGAGGAGTTGGGGTTTGAGGATCTGCTGGTTTGGCTGGTGTTGGATCTTCTGGAGTTGGTTGTGTTGGAAGATCTGGTTTGATTGGTTGTGGAGTTGGGTTTGAGTAGCTACCTCAACCACCATTAGATACCGGTAATCGTACTGCAACTTCTGCTGTTGATTTATTACTTACAATTTTATTACCTTTTGAATCTTCAGCCTCTATAACAGCTGTATTAGAGATTTCTCCATCGTAAGAATCTTTACGAACTGTTTTATATTTTGCTGTGAATTTTACTGTTTTTCCTGGGAGGAGAGTATCTATAGTTTTTGGTAAGATAGATACTTTCTTTCCTTTTCCTGTAAATTTAAGCTCATTTACTTTGAGGTTTTTGAGAGTGATATTTCCGGTATTTTTTACCTTGAAAGTATATGTTACCGTTTCTCAATAGGTGACTTTTGTTTTGTCTGCTGTTTTGACGAGGACAATTTTTGGGGTTTG
>JAGYHI010000038.1 GCA_018457335.1 Candidatus Altimarinota bacterium
GTAAGATGACTATAATTTTTGCATCTGGCGTCGGAAATATATCTCGTGTTTTTACAGTTTTGATTTCATTTTTTCCTTTGGTATCGTACCAAATTCCTGATTGTATTGGATAATTTTCCCAATCAATTTCATCGGTTGTTTTTTTATCAACTATCCTTCAAAAGTCCATAAGTGCATTATTGATATCACGTACATATTTTTCAGGATTTTCTTTTGGAACGACAAATTTTTTAAAATCATTTTCGATGTTTTGCTTTTCTTTGTCCGTAAGCTTTCGTTCTTTGGTCCCAAAAAAATATCGTGAAAAAATCTTTTCGAGATTAGTATCCCATGCAAGTGTTGGCTCTCAATACCCAAAGGCGAGTATAGCTCGTGCAGTATACTCGCCTATACCGGGGAGCTTTATAAGCTGTTTTTTATTTTTTGGAAGTTTTTCTTTGTAGATTTCATCAAGTATTTTTGCAGTTTTTAAGATATTTCTCGCTCGACTATAATATCCCATCCCTTTGTAGTATGGAAAAAATGTGTCATAGTCCGTTTTTGCGAGTGTTTTTACATCTGGAAAGGCTTGTATAATTTTTGTAAAATACCCGACGACACGATCTGCTTGGGTCTGCTGTAAAAAAATTTCACTGATCCACACTCTATAAAGTCGGTTATTTTCTGGGATGTTATACTGTCGCCAAGGAAAATTATGAGTTCCATTTTCTTGAAACCAATCATAAATTTCTTGCCATGGATATTTTCAAAAGTTCATATTCTCAAAATTTGATATTTTTAGTATACAGAAATTCACAAAAAATCAAAGATTTTGTATACATTTTTTATTTAAACCACACTATTTTGTGTTGAAACTTTTTAAAAAATGACTATACTTGGGAAGAAATTTCTAAAAATATTCTCAAAAAATGAAGCGATTTTCTCAATTATTCATACTTGTAATAGCATTCGTATGAGTAGGAATGCTTTGAATTTTTACTTATCATCTCATTGCATATACTCTCAATTTTGCTTTTCCAGGTCAGGCTTCTCAATCTGGACAAAAGGGGATTTTTCTTTTTAAAAAACCAGAGACTTTCCTAATCTCCAAGGATACAAATATTTTAGATACACAGGCTATATACAAAGCACTTACACTCAATGGAACCCCATACCAACTTTTGCATTCTGGTGCGATTGAAGCTGATATTTCGGAAAGTGCTCTTATACTACAATTGACTCAACCACAAATAGGGGATAGTGTCAAAATTTCAGCTGATATTTACAATACTTCTACAAAATATAACTATAAACTTCCAAAAGATTTAATTTGGAATTTTGATACCAATCAAAAATCTTTGCATTTTTCGCGAGAAAACAAAGATGGAAATCTGGCTTATAAGATTAGCAATAATCAATACGAAGGAAATAATGAGCAACTTAAATGGTATGGTACATATAATGAAAATTTGTGTGAGAAAAATATTTTTTCTTGGAAGGAAAGTGATTTTTTTGAAATCAAAACGCATAAAGATACAAATATGGTGAGGAGTGAAAATATTCATATTTTGGATTTAGAATCTGATACAAATTTGAAGTGTATTATTGCTGGACGAGGAAATCAGATTTCTGTAATTTCCCAAGAAAAAATTCCTCCTTTTGCTTTTTCTGGGAGCATTATTACTATGCGATCTCCTAAAATCAATATGCAAACGCATATAAAAATTACTACCGACAGTATTTTGAAAGATATTTCAAAAGAAAAAATTCTTGAAAAAATTCATATTTCTCCGTCTATTTCATTGACGTCAGAAAATTTCAAAATTTCTGAGAATACGATTGATATTTTGGCTCCATTTGAAAATAATACACATTATAAAATCAAGCTTGATAAAATGGAAGATATTTATGGTCGTGCCGCCTTTTTTGAGTATGAAGTTTCTGTTTTGGATGCACCATCGCTGTCGATTGGGTTGCAATCTTCTGGCTCAATTTTTTCTATGAATGATGCGATTTATGGGCAGATTTTTTCTTCCCAAGTTGATATAAGTTCTTATAAGATTCAGATTTGTAAAATTGAACCAAGTCAATATTTACGAATTCAAAACACGATTGAATCACAGGAAAATATAGAAAACCCTAATTACAATTATATTTCTATGCATAGCCCGAGATCTTGTATACAAAAAGATATAAAGGCTCATAAAAATCAAACAAAAATACCATTTCGCCTTGATGATGAGGATTCGCAATTTTTTAAGAAAGGTATTTACATGTTGAGTTTTCGGGAGAAAAGTGCATTAAAAAATATTCAGAATTTTGTGAAACCGACATTTTTTTCTATTTCGGATCGTGTCATTACATCTTTTCCAGGTGATCAGAAATGAAAAGAATTTTTTATATACGACAGAAAAAATTTTCAAGCAAAGCCACAAACACAAGTCTATCTTCATCTCTATAAAGCATCTAATACCCCTTCAAATACTCCGACTCCACCGAGAATTATCGCCCTTGGAATTAGTGATACGGATTGAAAATTAACGCTTTCGGATGGAGTTTTTCAGCAGGTAAAGCAATTTATTTGACAACCCCATATTTTTTCAATTTTGACATTAGAATCAGACTCTTGATTTGGTTTTTTTCAGCTACCAAGCAGTTTATTTCAGGAGAATGAAAAAATTATCCAAGATACCAAAACAAAGTCAACAACTTTTTTGTACACCCACCAGTATTGGTCACCGTATAATCAAGATTTTTCTGTGTATGGATCTACTCAAACTGGCAAGCTTTTTTTGACAGATGTACAATGAAAAAAAATACGAGAATATCCAATTTATCCACAAAAAGATTATTTCTTTACTCAGAAAATCCAATTTGATACTAAAATCCCAAAATGAAAATATTTTCTTTGAATTTTTTCTGATGTAGATACCAATAAGAGTGTGCTTATATCACCTCAACCCCCTGTTTTTATAGGTGGAAAAAAAGTTGATACGCGTGAACAAATGGCTGTAGATTTTGTACTTCAAAGTAATGATATAGATGAAAGTGGGATTCCAAAAAATCTACGCTCCTATGAAAATGTGACACAAAAAAATCTATGGAATCATACGGTTTTTCAGACAAAAATTGGCTTTGAAGGAATTATTCGCACATCTGACCAAGCAACGAAAAAACCACTTCCTTATATAGAATATGAATATCAATTTTTTGAACAAAATGAACATGATACTAAACAAAAACTCCTTATGGAAGGAAAATGAAAAACTGATGCAGATGGCTTTGGTTATATTCGTAGTCAGGTAAATTTCGAGTCCTATGGTTCTAAGAAAAAATATATTTGCAATCTCACGCTTTATAATCCTTTAACGGATGAAATCCTTTATAAGACTGCTTCATACCTTGTGATTCCGTCTACTAATACTTCATATTTTCGAGATGATACACCTTTGCAAGTCAATCTAAAAAACACTTGGATTTCTTCAGATATTCCTCTTGATTGAAAACTATATTTTTTAAACGATTCCAAAAATACTCAAATTTGATCTGGAGATTACGGTTATAATATTTGACTTCTTGGTGGTGATTTTACAGCGACAGGGAGTTTTGAAAAAAATGATTTTTCTATAGATACTAAAAGTTTTCCGGCTGGTATTTATAAGATTCAAGTTTTTCCAATCCGAAAAAACCTTCCAGCATTACTTCGAGAAAAACTCACAACTGAAACCCTTTTCTTAAAAAAGGGTGAAAAATTTACGTTGCCAAAAAGGCTTGAGCTCATACCGCAAAAAATGCAATATAAGCAATGAGAAAATGTAAAAATGATGATAGTTTCTCCACAAAATAAAGGTGGATTGATAATAAATGCTCACCAATGAACTAGAAAAATAAATACAAAATATCTAACTTTATCAGGGGCGGTTTTGGATTTTGATTTTCCACTTTCAGCCGATTTGAGTGAGCCTCTTTGTATTCAAATAAAAGTATTTTGAGAGCAAGAATTTTCAAACCAAAAATGTATTTTTCCAGAAATTGTAAAAGAAAATTCCTTTGAAATTTGACTCGATGCTTCTACTTTTGAGCCTGGAAAACAAACAAAAATCACTGTGAAAACTGATAAAAATAAACTGCATCATACGGCTTTCTTTCTTACGCCAATACATCAAAGTGATGCTTTTCTGTCTTGGTTTCAATCTACTGTAAATCTCGATGCCTTTCCAGACCATTTTGAAGTATTTTCACTTTGAGATCCGATTAATTTCCAAAAAACATACACCGGGTCTCTTTCCTTTCCAAAAGATATTTATGGGAAATATTCACTGATTGCTTTGACTTTTGATATTGCGTGAAATACACAAAAAAAAGTGATTCCTCTTGCTTTTTCCCGACCTTATGACTTAGTGGTTTCACTTCCAAAAAAGGCTCGTTTATGAGAAAAAATCACTGTCGCAGTAGATACAAAAAACATGACAGAATCAATAAAAAATATGACACTGGTCGCAAAAATAGAATGATATGATGCAATTTACCGAGAGAAAAAAAATCTGATTATGAACATCGGAAGTAAGACTACATCTTATTTTAGTATTCCAGTACCAAGAAATATTAAAAATACGATGTCTGTATGAGTATATTTAAAAGAATGAGACAAAATTATCGCTTCATCTCTTCAAGATATAAAAATACTTCCAAAAGTATCTTATAAATACTTTCCAGAGTATACTGTGAAATTTCCAAATATAAAAACAAATTCTTGAGTACAAATACCCTATACTTCATGAGATCAATTGTCACTTTCCGTTGGAACGGACATCCGTGTGTTGTATGAGCCGATTTTACAGTCTTTTACTTTGCAAGAAGGACAATGAGAAAATGGTCGACTTGCTTTGGCTCTTGCTGAAAGAATACAATCAAAAATACCGCTTTCAATGACCGGAATTATTATTCCAAAAAAAATACATTCAAATCGTTTTATTTTTTCTCAAAAAGATGATGTTTCAGAGTTGAAAATGCTTGAATATATTGACTCACTTGGTATGATTCTTGACTTGCAAGACTCTTGAATCCAAGTCGATAAGAAGTATGCAGACGACCTCAAAAAAGCGATTGATATTTATTTGCAAACACATAAAAATACTTATCTCTATGCGGATGCATATCGCATTTTTTCTCATATGACTGGAAGTGGAGCAGATATACTTTATAAAGAAATCGACCCGAAAAAACTTGATAGACATAGTCGTATTGATTATATTGCTGGAATTCAAAATCAGCGAAAAGATTTTACAGGTGCGCTTCTTTCCGAGGCAATTGAGTCTGTAAATGGTACAGATATGACAGTGCAGAGATGATGGTCACTTTTGAGCGATAGAGCTCTCCTTTTGCAGATTTTAATCCGTGCAGGAAAGGAAGCAAAAGCACATAAAATTTTCAGAGAAATTCTTGATGAATTTGTAAAAAATCCTCGTGCTTTCTCACAAAAAGAGGCAAGAGAACTCCTTAAGGCTGTTTATTTGCAAACCCAATTAAAAACAAAAATTCCTGCTATTTCTTGGTCACTTTCATCATGAGTAATACAACTCCAAAAAATCCTCAATGCACAAAATCCATTTTATTTTCATCGTTTTGATACCGAAAAAATCGATAAAAATTTTATGATTTCTGCATCAGGAAAAGATGTGCAAAATCTCATATTCCTCTTTTCAAAAAAACCAAAAAATATCCCTCAAAGTGAGTACTTTCAGATTTCTCAAAAAGTCGAAAAAGTAGATATGTCAGCAGGAGTATATCCAGATGGAACTTTTAAAAGACTTGATAAAATGGATGATAATAAACTTTTAAAAAATGCTCTTTATCAAGTGACACTGGAGGCGAAATATATCTCAAAAAACCCAGAAGAGCCCACAAAATTTCTTATGTATTTCCCAAAGACCTCAGCACTGCTGACTACCTATCAAAAGCATGTAGAGCAGGGGAAGTATACAATTCCATTTACTTATTTTTCTGAGTCTTCAGATATGTACATAGCACTGTATGAACCGTCGGATTCTTCAAACACTTGGAAATATACTTACTACATCCGTCCAAGATACTCATGAGAGTATATACTACCACCAGTAAATATTTCCCTCCAATCAAATCAAAATATCCAAGCCCAGACAAACTCAATTAAATTTATAATTCCTTAATTTTTCCTCTATGAAATGCCCAAAATGTAAAGCACTGGACACTCGTGTCGTCGATAGTCGTATGGCGGATAATGGCCGCTCGATTCGCCGCCGCCGAGAGTGTACGGCTTGTGGATCACGATTTACAACCTTTGAAAGGCTCGAATTTGTGTCTTTTATGGTGACAAAATCTTCTGGCGAACTCGAACTCTACGACCGCGACAAACTCGAAGCTTCTATCATGAAATCACTCACGAAGCGGACTTTTGATCCAAAGCAACTTACTGACATGATCAATGCTCTTGAAGTGCAGTGGGCGGCTAATAAAAATGCAGTCACATCAAAACGAATCGGAAGAGATATTCTTGCAAAATTGCGAGAATTTGATGAGATTGCCTTTTTGCGATATGCGTCGATTTATCACAATCATGAGAGTGTGTCAGGATTTATAGAATTTTTGCAAAATGAATTGAAAAAGTCCTAAGGTACGAATTATTTCGCTTGCAAATCAGAAATTTAATGCCAGTCTGATTTCTTATGAAGTGGAAAAACTCATCGAATCGCAGATTCAATCCGGGAAAAAAACTTTGCTTTTTTATAATCGACGGGCTCACTCGCATGCGTGGATTTGTCAGGATTGTGGGTATTTTGAGTCGTGTCCAGATTGTGATATTGCGCTCGCGTATCACAGTCAGCCTCGACCGACTCTGCGCTGTCATCAGTGCTCACATGTCGCGCTGATTCCTGAGTCGTGCCCCCAATGTAGGAGTCATTTTTCCAAGCCTATCGGCGTAGGTATCCAGCAAATTGAGGAGTGACTTCAAAAACTTTTTCCGCATCAGACTATTTATCGCCTTGACTCGGATATACCAGAAAAATCACAAAAAACCATCGAAAATATCGAAAAAAGTGATATTATTCTTTCCACCCAAAAGTGACAAATGATTCGTCATGATACTATTGACACGGTTGTTTTTCTTCTCTTTGAGGTCAATTTTTCCGTGCCGATGTATGATATAGAAGAGGAAATTTATCACATGATTGCATATTTTAAAAAGCAAAAAACCAATTTGTATATACAGACCTATATGCCCGAGCATCCGATTTTGCAGTCGCTTACTTTTTCAAATTATCAAGATTTTTTAAATACTATTTTGATTCCTGAGCGAAAAAGTTTTGGCTATCCACCTTTTTGAGAATTTGTGATTTTTCGGGTGCATCATCAAAAAAAAGAAAAAGTCCGTGCTATCATCCAAAATCTCTCAGAGAGTATCAAGCCACTTTTGACCGACGAATTATTTTTTTCAGTTGATAGTGATATTTGGACACGGTCGCAAGGGCAGTGGAATCAAAAAATTATTTTAAAAGGCAAAGGGATTATTGATATCATTGAAAAAATAACTCCGCAAGTGGTGCGGAGTCGGTTTGTACATTTGGAGTGGCAATAATTTTTTAGAGAACAATATCTTTCTTTCGCATAATAGTCCAAACGAGTGTTCCAAGAATGATTGCTCAGAAGATGAAAAAGAAAACTGCAAATCCAAAGGCGAGGAGGATTCCACCACCAGCCAGTCCGATGACATTGGCAAAGTTTTGGATGAGTTTCATCGGTCCAGCAGAGGCATTGGCATCGATTTCTTTGAGTCCTTGTTTTTTCGCGTAGACCTCATTATAGAGTCGGAGAAATTCATTTTGTCCGATTGCCATACCACAGGCGTACCCGACCGCATTGATAAGGGAAATTCCGATGATAGCGAGCGCACTTGGAGTC
>JAGYHI010000039.1 GCA_018457335.1 Candidatus Altimarinota bacterium
AAAAAAAAAAAAAAAAAAGCAAGTCAAATTTAATTTTTTTCATTTTTATATCTTCTCTCTCCGACTTCCTGGAAGAATCAATCCCAGAATCGTAAAGTTTTTGATTTTTACAAAAGTATTCCATGTATTTACTGCAGAATTATACGCAGAGAAATCTTTTTTCATATTTCGCTCATATTTTATGATAAAATCGCGAATATAGACAAAGAGTTCGTTTTTTTGAAGACTTGGAATTTGCATCGAGAGCTTCATAAGAAAACCAAATTCATCGTGGATTTTTTTATTATTTTCGAGGAGCGAATAAATAGAATCATATTTATAAATCATAGCGCCCGAGTGGAGTTTTGTAATTACATCAAAGGCTTTTTCGTCGACCACTTCTGCCCGCATCACTTCTATAAGTGAAGGGATTTTTGCGACTTTTGCAAGAAAAATATCGATAATTTTTTGCTCTGGACGACGCAGTCTCGCTCGAAAAAATGTGAAAAATACAAAATAAACAAACAAATATACAGCGATTACAATCGCAACAATAAGATATACAGGCATAAATTGAAAAATTATTTTCCTTGATTGTAATCATTAAATCAAAAAAATCAAGCCGAAGAGTTTGCAAAAAATCATAAAATCCGTATAATCACAGAAATTATGCGTATTCCGTCATACATTTTCGTGATCATCAAACCCTTACTCGATATTTGTATCGTGGCAGGATCTTTCTTTTTGGCGTATTTCCTACGAACGATCACCGACGGTATTCCTTTTATACAACTACGAATCCCCTATATTTCCCTTGAGCAATTTTTTCCGTATAGTATCGCGGGAGTCCTTATTTGGCTTATCATTTTTGGACAAAGAAAACTCTATGGACATTTTGATGATATTCCTTTGGTTGAAGAAATCCGACGCGTCTTTATTGCCGGTTGTATTTGGCTTATTGCCTTTGTGGGACTCGTATACTTTGCGACCGGGCCAATTTTTTCAAAAGAGATTCCTCGTTTGATTGTCTTGTATACTTTCATTTTCTCTATTTCTTTTTCTCTTATTGCCCGAGCGATACTCTATAGAGTATATCAAAAATACATATCAAAGTATACGATAAATCGAATAAAACTCCTTGTAGTATACAAAAAAAGTATAGACAATGCAAGAAAACTTATAGACCTAGAAAAATATCACTGTAATTTTTTGAAGATTTCTAACCAAGAAGATATCGAGAAAAATCTAAAAAATAGAATTGTCGATGCGATTGTTTTGACTCTTGACAATCCCTATGGTGAAGCAAAATTTATTTTTGAGCAGGCAAAAATTTATGGGATTCCTTGCCTCTATCCACAAATTCTTCCTCATATGTCACACTTCTCTCGTCGAGAAAAATTTATAGGAAATACACCAATGTTTGAACTTTCGACCATTTCGATAGGATTTTGGCAAAGTGTTCTTAAAAGGATTTTTGATATTCTTTTTTCAAGTATCTCACTTATTATACTCTCACCTGTATTTTTGATGATTTATATCGGGATAAAAATCGAGGATTTTAGCGGGCCAGCCATCTACAAAAATCGCCGTGTCGGAAAAAATGAAAAACTTTTCACGCTCTACAAATTTCGATATATGTACTGGAAAGACAGTGTAAAAGACGCCTACGGACAAAGTCGAGAAAAAGACGAAGCCCTCGCCTACGAAGAAAGCCTCAAACAAACCAATAATGGACGAAATGGCCCGCTCTACAAAATACAAAATGACCCTCGAAAGATGAGATTTTGAGCCTTCATAGAAAAGTTTTCACTTGATGAGCTCCCACAACTCATCAATGTCCTCAAATGAGATATGTCCCTCATCGGGCCTCGACCACACCAGCCTCGTGAAGTCGAACTCTACAGCGAAAGTGACAAGCAAGTCCTCACCATCAAGCCAGGAATCAGTGGTATGGCGCAAGTCTACGGTCGCGATAAAAACTCCTTCCAAGAAGAAGTCGCCTATGATGTGTACTATATCGAAAATTATTCGTTTTTCCTTGATCTTGCCATACTCGTGCGTACGGTGTTTGTAGTATTAGGAAGGCCATTTAAAAGGTAAGAGCATATATCGCCACTTAATTCCTTTCACTGCCTCATGAAAATGCTTTAAATTTTCTGATTGCAGTACAAAACAAGACACTCTATCAACCCCATCATCATAATATCAAATATTATCAAAATCCGCGATAATAATTTTAATAATTTTATTCGATTTTCTATCAAGCAAAAACCCAAAAGCATCTTTATGACGAATTATAATTCCCTTTTTACGCGTATTTTGTAAGACATTCTCAAAGTCTTCACAGACTCCGTCAGCAAAGGAAATATTTTTTTGTTGCTCTAAAAAAGAAGAAATTTTACTATCATTATTCGCTGTCAGGAGTTCAAATTTTTCAGGCTCAAAAAATGGCGTAGAATAGAGATTTTCTCAATCCGTACGAAGCGTAGGAAAGGTAGGAATTTTTAAGTCTTTACAAATTTTGTGTGTAGTGAGAATATGAGAAATTTTTGATATAAATGAATACTTTTTATTTGGTGTTTTTTCGACAAGAGAAATGGTTTTATCTTTCACTTTTGCAGATACTAAACAAACAGATCAAGAATATTCTCAATGTCAAATATTTTCTTCAATCTGTACATCAGAAACTATGATTGGTCGAGAATCATCAACCGATGTAAGTATTTTTTCGTTCATAATATGAATATTATAATTCAAATAATATTTTTGTCAATCTTAAAATCCTTATTTTCTTGATAATTCCTTGAAAAAAATGAAAATTTTGTATAATAGAGAAGTTATTTTATAATTTTTTAATATGGCAGATTTTCCAAAGCAATACAATCCAAAAGAGGCAGAGCCACAAGCACAAAACCTCTGGGAAAAAGAAAAAATTTATCTCCCTAAAAAATCCATCACCGGGGATACTTTTTATATCCCAATTCCACCGCCAAATGTGACGGGAAATCTCCACCTCGGACATGCACTGACCCTCACGATCCAAGATATCATGACGCGATATCACCGTATGAAAGGTGACGAGACAGTTTGGATTCCTGGGACAGATCACGCTGGAATTGCTACACAGGCTCAGGTCGAAAAGAGACTCGAAAGTCAGGGTCGTAGTCGTCGTGGAGTCGGTCGAGAGGTTTTCCTTGATGAATGCTGGAAATGGATGGAAGAATTTAGCGGAAATATCCAAAATCAGATGCAAAAAATGGGAGCCTCTGTCGACTGGTCAAAAGAGCGATTTACCTTTGATGAAAAATCAAACAATCTCGTAGAAAAAACTTTTATCGATCTCTACAACCGTGGTCTTATATACCGTGGGGAGTATATGGTAAACTACTCACCAAAACTCGAGTCCGCTATTTCAGATATCGAAGTCGACTACAAAGAAATCGATGAGAAAATGTACTATATAAACTACTTTGTGTCGGCTTCTGATGCGACTATCCAGGTCGCAACAACTCGCCCAGAGACTCTCCTCGCTGACCAAGCCATCGCTGTCCACCCAGAAGATAAAAGATTTAAGAAATATATCGGGAAAAATGTGATACTCCCTATAGTAAACCGAGAAATCCCGGTCATTGCTGATGAAAATGTCGATATGGAATTTGGGACGGGTGCAGTAAAAATCACACCAGCCCACGATCCGTCAGATTTTGAAATGGGAAGACGACATGATTTACGCATGGATTATACTGTCATCGATAAAAATGGAACCCTCAATCAAGAAGCCGGAAGCTTTGCTGGACAATCGGCCTCAGGTGAAGGTCGTGACAATATCGTCGCCCTTCTCAAAAGCAAAGGAAACCTTATCAAAGTCGAGCCATACACACATAAGGTCGGATTTTGCTCGCGAGGAAACTGTCGCATTGAATCAGTCGTATCGACACAATGGTTTGTAAAAATCGAACCACTGGCTAAAAAAGTCATCGCTGGTTACGAAAATGGAGAATTTAATATTATCCCAGGACGATTTAAAAAACAATTTGAAAAATGGATTTATAATCTCAAAGACTGGTGTATCAGCCGTCAACTCTGGTGGGGGCATCAAATCCCAGCCTACTACGACAAAGAAACTGGAAAACTTCTTGGCGTCACTCAAAACCCAGACAAACTCTTTGAAAAATACGGAAAAGAAAATGTCGTGCGAGATGACGATGTCCTTGATACTTGGTTTTCAAGTGGGCTCTGGCCATTTTCCATTTTGGAGTGGGATTTCGAGAATCCGAGCGAACTTTTTGAGAAATTTTATCCAGCCGATGTTCTCGAAACTGGAAGCGATCTTATCTTCTTTTGGGTGATTCGTATGCTCTTGATGGGGTATGAATTTACTGGAAAAACGCCATTTAAAAATATCTATTTTCACGGTCTTGTCTTTGACGAGCATGGAAAGAAAATGAGTAAAAGTTGGGGGAATGTCATCGATCCACTCGATGTCATCGAAAAATACTCGACTGATGCCCTTCGACTTTCGCTCGTCCTCGGGAATACTCCTGGAAACACCGTCAATTTTTCTATGAAAAATGTGGAGGAATATTCACTTTTCCTCAATAAATTTTGGAATATCGCGCGGTTTAGTTGGATGAATGTAGGAAATATCACAGACGAGAGAAAAACGCTCAATGAAAAAATCGAAAAAGAAAAATCAAAACTTCTTTCTCACGAAAAATGGATCCTCTCAAAACTCGCTGACATTTCTCAAAAGATGACGGAGAGCATGGAAGCATACAACTTCTCTGCGACTGGACTCGAACTCATTAGTTTCATCCGAGATGATTTTGCAGACTTCTTTATCGAGGCTTACAAACTCAAAAAAGAAGATTCTGTCCTCTGAGATACCGTGCTTTCATTGACAATTCTCGAGATCCTCGTGATGATGCATCCATATATGCCACATATCACAGAGAGCCTCTATGGTCACATCACCGAAGGAAAGGTCCTTGCCGATGACCGATGGATACAAAACACGCTCAAAACTGATGAAAAAATAGAACAAGAAATCGAAACTATACAAAATATCGTCCGAACGGTGCGAAATATCCGAGCCGAGAAACAAATCAAACCAAGCGACAAACGAAATGTCTGGATTGTGGCAATGGGAAGCGACAAGGAAATGATAGAAGAAAATAGCACCCTCATCGAAGGACTTGCTAAAATCGACACTCTCTCCCTCGAAAAACCGAATGAAGACAAGGATATGCTCGCCTATGATGTCGTGCGAGATATCGATATTTTTGTCGATGCGCGTGTCGATGAGAGTGCAAAGCAAGCCGAAATCGACCGTCTCAAAGAACAAATCGAAGATAAAAAAGATTATCTACGAATCATCAATAAAAAACTTTCAAATCCATCTTTCACTGCGAATGCCCCGCAACAAGTGGTACGAAGTGAGATGGATAAGAAAAATCAAGCCGCACTCCAACTTGAAAAATTGGAAGAGAAATTAGGAAAACTTATATAAGTATCATCAGTAAAAATGAAAAAATCCTTCATATTTATACGAAGGATTTTTTCATTTATCATCATTCTTACTACTGTCCAAGTCGGAATTGAAAATCATCAGCGACGAAAGTTCCTTTGAGGGCTGAAAGACATTTTATAGTATTATTATGCCATTCATTTGACGATGAAGCATAGATTGGTCCATAATCATTCCCCCATCGAGAAAGTTGGTCGATTGTCGTATACTGCCCGAGGTATTTATTGTTAAAAGTTTTTCCCATCCACTCGACTCCTTCCGCTGGTGAATCAAAGTAGTAGACTCCTCCACTATCGGTATTTCCTACATTTCCTACATTGTATCGAGTTTTGAGGTGGTGTCCAAGCGTGCTCTCAGAGAGTCCGATACACATCAAGAAACTTGGATCGATGTTTGCTTTGAGTGCTGTGTCTACCCACATATTCCAATCTTTAAAATCCGAGGTCGCATAGCGAGAAAGGAGATATTTTTGTCGCTCTGCTTCTGAATTTCCCTTGAGGATAAAAGTCTGACGATAAGCACTTGTATCCGCACTTCCTTCGGCTCTTTCTTGGATATCAGCGACAAATTTTTGCTGGTATCGAGATGGGATTTTTTTGTAGTCTATATCCGCAAGAGTCATATATCGAAATGGATCGACTGGTTTTTTATCTTTCCAAAGTTCGAAGTGAAGGTGTGCTCCACTTGTCATCGGTCCAGCCCCTGGTGTCCCTGGTGCTCCACCACTTCGAGCGATGAGTTCTCCTTGTCGTACGAATTGGTATGGTTCGATTTCGATTTTTGAGAGATGCCCATAAACACTGACAAGACCATTTTTATGCTTGATAGCCATATATGAATATCCTCGTGGAGTTGGTGGCAAAATATAATACACATATCCGTCAGCCGGAGCATAAACTGGTGAGCCTTGTGGAGTCGGGAGATCAACCGCATCGTGATGACTTCCAAGGTAGGCAAAATATCCAGGATCTCGGAAGAAAGCACTGACTCGTCGAGTCGTAATTGGCCAAGTAAAAATATTAGCTGTCCCCTCTTGGTATTGACTTTCTTGCAGAGAAATTTCATTTTCAAAGAAAGCATATACCTGTTTACATTTTGGAGAGAGTGCATCTTTTTCTGCTTGTGAGAGTTTTCGATTTGAGATAGTCTCATCACATCCATACGCTTTTAGAAAATTATTTAGTGATGTTTGATAATTTTCTGTCGCCTCTTGCCAATAACTTTCGATTTGCTTTTGCGCTTCTTGCTGTCCGCGTACATACTCTGCATACAACTCTTCTTTTCCTTGAGTGACTTCTAGAATTTTTGCTTTTTCTGCTTTTTGTGATTCGAGTCCAGACTTTTTTTGCAAAAGAGTCAGTTGCAAATCTTCGATTTTTTTCTTTTGTTCTTGAATTTTGATTTGTTGGACATATTGTTGTCGTACAAGTTCTCTGTATTCGTAGACAAATTGTTCTCCGAGTTCAGATACGAGGGTTTTATAGGTGATGTCTGAGATATAAAAATCACTATCTTTATCAGACAAAATCATTGATTGAATAATGTCAGCGCTTCCAGATTGAGACAGTCCGATATTTCCTTGTGAATAAATATTTGCTAAATAATCAAGTATTGTCGCTTTATAGGTATCGGCTTTGTATTGGGTTTGTACTTGTGCTTGTTTCCAAATTTCTATGCTTTTTTCTTTTTTCTTGATAGTTTCCTCAGTTTCACGGATATTTTTTTCAGTTTCAGCAATCGAAGCATCAATTTGTTTCATTCTTTGTTCAAGCGTATTCATACGATTTTCCGCTTCTTGTCGTTTTGATTCAAATTCTACTTCTTTTTCTGCGAGTTTTTGTTTTAAAGATTCAAGTCCGTTGATTCTGTATTCTTGCTCAAGAAAATCATTTGCTCCCTGTGAAGACGCTGAAAATGGCAAAGATTCAAAAAGCATTCGTTTTTCTTGGGCTTTAAAATTATTGATAATTCTCGCCGAAGAACCAGTGTTGATTGCAAAACTTGGAGAAAATCCAGAGAAAAGTAGTGTCACAATGATTCCAGCAGAGATATATTTTTTTGAGAAATGAAACATACAAAAATAATAAAAAAATACTACATAAAAATTGTAGCATATTTTTTGAAATGAGGCAAATATATAAGCAAAAAAAATCAAAAAAGACTTGCAGAAAAAGGGTTTTTATGCTTAGTATATTTTATATGATTATTTTGAGTGAAATTAGGAAGTTTTTTATTTTGAAATCAGGCCGAGCAGGAGTTCAATCTCGATCGGCATTTTTTTATGTAAAAAAATATTAATTTCTTTCTTTGTTTCTCATTTCAATATTTTTTCGTTTTCATCTTCGAGGTATTTCGATCCGATAGGAAAAATTTGAACTG
>JAGYHI010000004.1 GCA_018457335.1 Candidatus Altimarinota bacterium
TATTTTTTATGCATATTATCCAATTTCTTCTCTATCCTATTTTTCTCCTTTTTCTTTGGCGAGGAGTCGGATGTACGATTTTATCATTTTTTTCGTATTGGAAAAATTATTTTCTGCGGTTTCGTGTGCCTGTCGAGATAGCACTTGGTATGGGAATTTTTACGATTGGATTACTCATTCTCGGAGCTATTGGTCAATATACATTTATCGGACTTTGAGTGCTTTGTGTGATTTTACTTGCCTTTTCTTGGCGAGGCTGGGTCGACAGTTGTAAACATATTCTCTCCGCTCGCATACAATTTTCTCAGCATACCACAGAAAAAGGAATTTTTGATTTTTTTCAACCAAAACTCCTCTCGGTCGAGTTTACTTTTATTATTCTCTCTCTTGTATTTGCTGTTTGACTTATTAGTATTTTACGGCCGGTACCTATCGGATGGGACGACCTTGGCGTTTATATGAATTTCCCAAAAATTATGGCTCATAATGGAACATATCTTCACGGAGCTAGTATGTTTGGTTGGCAACTCATCACTGGGACAGGATATCTTTTTTTTAACACCGCAGCGCAAGCCTTTTTTATCAATCAAATGGGAGGGTTTCTTGCAGTTATAGCCATTACTTCCCTTCTCTCCATTCTCCTCGAGCAAAAAAATCGACGCTATTTTATCTCGCTTCCGATTCTTTTGGCGAGTGTCTACTATGTAATGCCGATGACTGTATTTCAGCAGGCAAAAGATATGAAACTCGATCCAGCTTTGATGTTTATTAGTGTCTCAGCGATGATGACGCTTTGGTATGGGCTCAAAGCACTTCTCAAACAAGAGAATCCAAAAAAATGACCCCCTCTCATCTCTCTTGCTGGTATTCTCGTTGGATTTGCCTTTGGGGTAAAATTTACGACGCTTCTTTTAATTCTCGCTGGGCTTGGATATATCGGATATAGAGCACTGGGGATTTTTGGATTTATAGGATTTTGGGGGATTTTCGTGGCGATTTTCACCGCAGGCGGACTTTGGAGTCGTATGTTTATTTGGTTGCCGACAGACAATAGCCACCTCATACAGATGATTGCACTCGTAAGTGCTGGAATTGGACTTGCTGGGATTTTTATCGGGGCCTCTCTTCACAAAAAAAATACTCTTCCTTGGATTCGTGCGAGCATTATTTTTATCCTTGGAATCGGAATTTCAACCCTACCTTGGCTCGTAAAAAATGGAAGCGAGGCTCAAATCTGGAATCCAAAAAATGATATCGTCGGTGGACTCTTAAGTGGAAAAAATGAAAAAGTCTACAAGTCATATTCAGAAATTTATAATCCAGAAGAACTCAAAATTCATCAAGAAAAAGCAAAAAGTTTTACGGCTATCACCGGAAGCGGTCAGTCAAAAAATGAAGATTTTAGTCGATATTTTTGACAAGAAAAAGGTCTCAATAACTATATAAAACTCCCAGCAAATCTTACTATCCAGAGAAATCAAAAAGGAGAATTTACGGATATTACTTATATTTTTCTTCTCTTTGTACCGCTGTCTGGGCTTTTTGTACGGACAAGAAAAAGATCTAAAATTCTTTGGTTGACGGCCAATATGATCTTGATAGGATTTTTCTACGGACTTCTTAAAAATCCTGATATCTCGTGGCTTGGAAATCTCAATCCATTTCGCTCTCTCGTGATTACTAATTTCAATAGCCTTATCACTCCGATTCTTTCCAATCTCACGTTGCCACTCGGGTATATTTTTTTACTCATTGGAGTTCTTGTATGGCAAATCCTTATAAATTTGTGTGTTGATTCAAAACACACTATGAGTCGTCGATATAAATTTATGAGTTTCTTCGTGATGACTTATGCACTACTCTTTCTGGTTTCTGCCTTTGGAATTGTATGGTATGGAGTTCTCGTGTACTTTATGTTTTTTGTGATGATTGCACTTGGGTTTGCTGAGATGATCAGTTTTACAGAAAAAGACAGCAAATATACATTGATTGTAAAATGATTTATTGCGATGATTATTTTTATATCCCTTGGCTCTTATCTTGGATATTCTGCACCGCGACATGCCTGGAAAAATTTAAGCACAAGTGGTTATAATGAATATAAATACAAGAATCTATCGCAAGATGAAACTATATTTTTATACCGTAATGACTATATTAATTCAATTGCGGCAATGAACCTCAAAAATCCAGCAAAAACTATCGAAAAATCAATGGACGCGCTCACAAGCATTCGTAGTAAACTCCCTAATCCAAAAACTATTTCACCTACTGATTATTTTACATTCTTACAACAACTTGAAGAAGTCAAAAAAACAGCTAACCCAAAAAATCCAGAAATACGAGCACTCAATAAGTCACTTTCAACTGAACTTCCAAAAGCGAAAAATATTTTCTTTCAATCTATTCTTTACCCAAACAAAGATGAAGCAAATACTGCAGGAATATACAGAATCGGAACTTTTATGAGTTATTTTGTAAACAATAATCGACAGCGGTTTTTTGAGGACAGTCTCATAAATAATTTTGAAGGTTATTTTTATGATTCAAATCCTGATGTGACGGTCGAGCGGATGAAAAAACTCGGACTCAAATATCTCCTCGTTGACCTCAATGCCGCGACAATCGACCGAGATCCACGGCACGCTCTGACAAAACGATATGATCATCTTCTCTCGACAATGCGATCAAAAAAACTCAAACTCATCGACACTGATAATGAATGTTTGCGATTTGCAGTTGATGAATCAAATCAAGGAAAAATTACTTCAAATGAAGATTTTCTCATGATAGCAGGATATAATTATGTCGGATACAAACCTGACGGAACTCCTATTAGCCCTAATCAAAAAGCAAGTTATTGTATGAATGCAATATACAAAAAAATTAAAACAACTTCGAAAAATGCTCTCCCAGCATATTTAAAAAATAAAAAAGATGCTATTGAATCAGCTGGGACAAATAATCAAAAAATTATGCAAATACTCAAACCGGGTCGAAGTTATTTTGTCTTATTTGAGGTAAAGTAAAGATTATGAATTATAAAAATGTACAAATATTAATTAATATTTGTACATTTTTATTTTAAATTATTTATAAACTTTCTACTGCTTCGCGAAACTGATTTGCTCTATCAAGATAATTTTTAAAAAGTCAGAAAGAGGAGCAACCGGGAGAAAGTATAAGTACATCATCTTTTTCTCATTTATCAAAAAGCCATTTTACGGCTTCTTGCATATTTTCGGACAAATAATATTCGATATTTGCTTGTTTTGCTATATTTTCAAATTTTTGTGCCGTATCTCATATGCAGACCATATATTTGACGCGCGCTTGAAATCGCGGGAGTAAATAATCAAAGTCATCTCACTTGTCATGTCCGCCGACAATGATGAGGAGATTTTTTGTATCTCAAAAACTCGAGAGTGCCGCTTCAAGACTCTGAGCAGAAGTTGATTTGCTATCTTCTACAATTTTGATGTCATTTTTTGTAGTGATAAGTTCGAGTCGATGAGCAAGTGGAGAGAGCATTGAAAGGGTTTTTTGTACTTTTTTTGAGCAGATTTTCATTTCGTTACAGAGCATCCCGACAGAAAGAAGATTCATCGCATTATGATTTCCAGAAAATTTTGTATCTGAAAGGAGGTATTTTTTTCGTCCAGAGATAATGATGTTTTGTCCGTCAGTTCGATCCTTAAATATTTTTTCTTCATTTTCATCCAACCCAAAAAATCGTATTTTTTCTTCATCAAAATCGAGAGAAATACCTTCTTTTTTTATAAATTCGGTCAATTGTGAATTAATAATTGCTCGTTTTTTTGTTTTTTGGACAAAATTCCACTTTGAATCAATATACTCTCTTAAATCCTTGTGCCAATCAAGATGATCGGAGCGTAAATTGGTAAAAATTGTAAAATCGGACAAATATCATTCATTTTTTGTACGAAAATTAAAATCAAGTCCGTATCACATAAAACTCGACACTTCGACAATGATAGTAGACTTTGTAATATTTTTTTCTAAAATCTCACATACCGTCTGAGAAAAAGGCGTACCAAAATTCCCAGAAAGGAAGACTGACTGAGTATTTCCTTCGATATTTGAGAGAATTTCATAAGCCATGCTCGCAGTTGTGGACTTTCCATCAGTCCCAGTGACCGTGATGATAGTATGTTTTCCTTCTAAAAAATTCATCGCAAAATTAAGCTCTCAAAGGATTTTTTTCGTTGAATAAATACGATGAGAAGGAGGAATTCCTGGCGATGGAATAATATATTCATACTTGTCAAAATCCTGAGGTGCATCACTATCGTCGCAGATTTCGTATGGAATTTTTTGAAATTCACAGAGTTTTTTAACGGCTTGACCGACCGCTCATTTTCAATAAATCAAATACATAAAAGAAAATTAAAATTTTTTTCGCTTCATCCAGTCTTTAAATTTTTTGGCAGCTTCTTCTCCTGGATCAATAATTACTGGAAGTGGCATCTTGTGGATTTTTTTCCACGCTGCTTCTATTTGACTGCGAATCAATGGAAAATGTGTACAACCTAAAACAAGCGCCTTAATATCACTTGAAAATTCCTCAATATATTTTTCGATATACTTTTGCATCTCAGGGGAATCAATTTGATTTTTTTCAATCAAAGCAACCAAATTAGTTGTTCCAACTTCTTCTATCTTTACAGAATCATCAAACAAATGCACTCGATCTTTGTAGCCACGAATATTTACCGTGGCCTGAGTCGCCAAAACTCAGACCTTTTTGTAGCCATTTTCAAGGATTGCCTCCGCACCCGGAATCGTCACCCCAAGGATATGCTTGCCAAACATTTTTTCTGTTTGAAGCCAACGAAGCGCGTGTACACTCGCAGTATTACAGGCTAAAATCACTACATCAGCTCATTTTTCAAAAAGATTTTCGACACCTTGTAGGGTCAGATTTTTGATTTCATCGGAGGTTTTATCGCCATAGGGAGCGTTTTTTCTGTCCATTTCTATCAGGATTTCAAGGTCAGGAAAGTGTTTTTGAAAAGACTCCAAAACTACCATACCACCCAGCCCAGAATCAAAAAGTCAAAGTTTCATTTGCAAAAATAAGAATTATATTGTATACTGTAAGTATATCTACTTTTTAAAAAAATTCAATGGAAAAAGAAAAAACATCACAAAATTCTCAAGAACAATTGCCTTTAAAACTGACAAATATGTATCAAGAAATAGTAATTGATAAAAAAAGTAGAATAAAAATACCTGCTAAGATGATTACACTTCTTAAAAATTCGCTTAACCAGAAAGATAATGAGGAGATATATGTTCTTGTTTGTTGGACAAATAATGGCTTCTATATCATAGTAGATGAAAAAAAGAAACAGAAAATTTTGGAATCAAAAATCGAAAACATGCCATTTTACTCCACTGAAAAAATAGACTCTTTTGATCGAATTAATGTGTGACATATTGTGAAAAACATGAGTCAAAACTCTCCAAAAAACCGAGCCTATTGTCGATTTCATAATGGACTTATCAGTATCGTATTTGATAAGGAAGTCGCAGAAAAAGAAAATACAAGACTCCAAAATAATACAGAAGAGTTTTTGCAAAATCTAGAAGTGCAAGAAAAAACGCATCTCAGATATAGCACTATCATAAATGGAAATCCGCCTATGACTTTTTCGTATAATCCGCCTATAATTTTTCCGAACAAAAAATAACTTCAAATTTGAAGTTATTTTTTTAAGTTTATGGGAATTATTTTTTATATCCGATAAAAAGTTGAGGTGCTTTACTCATTTTTTTACCGACAAGTAAGAGCATCACTCGTGATACCCACATCGCTGTGAAGAGTGAAACAATGATACCAATACCAAGCATAAGTCCAAATCCTTTAATCAATGAAACTCCGACGATATAGAGAATAAATGCTGATACAAATGAGGTTACTTGCGAATCTAAAATCGCTGACCAAGATTGTTTGAATCCGACCTTGATAGCAGAATCAAGTGGTTTTTTATCTTTGAGGGATTCTCGAATTCTTTCAAAAATGAGGATATTTGCATCAATTGCCATACCTATCGAGAGAATAATACCCGCGATAGAGGCAAGAGTCAAGACGATTCCTCCGCTGATTTTGATGATAGCAATCAAGAAAAGTACATAAATAAGCAGTGCAAGCCCAGCAATAAATCCACTAACACGATAAAAGAAAACTAAGAAAACGAGAATAATAGCAAATCCGATAAACCCTGCAACGATAATTTGATTGAGAGCATTACTTCCGATTTTTGCATCGATAGTTCGCTCACTTGTCAGATAGATTGGTGCTGGAATAATACCAGTATTTATATCATTTGCGAGTTTTCGTGCTTCGGCTGGACTTCTTTGTCCATCAATAGTTGCCATTCCATTTGTAATAGCTTGTTGAACTGTTGGTGCTGTAAGCATTTCTCCACCGACATAAATCGCAATTTGTTTTCCAACAAGTCGACTTGAAATTTCTCCGAAAATTTTCTTTCCTTCATCATTAAAATTCAAAGTCACTTTTGTTTCTCCAGTATTTTCTGTAAGTGTTCCTGCATTATTTAGGTATTTGTCAGTCAAGGCTTTTCCGTCGGTTGTCTTTGCAATCACCCATTGACTTGGTTGAGAATCAACAAAAAAGTATTTATAGTCATACTGACCACTTCCAGTACGCGCATCTAATTCTACAATAGCGAAGACATTTTTTGGTTGGATAGTATTATTTTCATCAAGGATGTACGAAAGGTCAAATACCGATGAAATGTATGGAAATTTCTTAACATCTTTAAATTTTTTAGAATCTATATTGTTTGGAAGTTCTCCTATACCAGTACCTGTAGAAACTCCTTCATACTGGCCAGTGTACTTTTGAGCAGTCAAATCATACCCGTCTTTTTTGAGGTCTTTTTGTAAATTGTTTGCTATATTTTTTCGAGCCAATTTATCAGCCTCAGAAGTTTGTGGTTTAAATTCTTTAAATTCGAGTTTGATAAGTTTTCCAATCGTCTCCTTTGCATTTTGTATATCTTTTTTTTGTTGGAGAGCTCGTGCTTCGTCTGACAAATCTTTATAATCTTTTGTCGGAATTTGGACGATAAGATGTGTGTCTTGACCGTATTTCATCGTCTGAATGGTCGGCTCAGCAAGTCCGAGACTATTGACCCGCTTATCGATAATTCGTTTAAGCCCTTCGACAATAGTCGCTTCATTGTAGTCGCTCGCTGTCTTATCAACTCCTGAAAAATCAATTTTATAATCAAGCTCAACACCTCCTTGCAAATCAAGCCCAAGCGTGTATGGCTTATTCAAAAAATCAGTATTTACCCCGAATTGTTTCCAAGGTAAAATATAGAGTCCGCACATCAGTACTAGTGCAAAGACAAGTAAAAATTGCTTTTTAATATTCATAAAAAAGTGTAAAGAAATAAATAATACTTCAAGAGTATAAAAAAAAATAAAAAATTTGCAAGAAAAAAGAAAATATGATATACTTTTATAAATTCTATTTTCTAAAATATTACTTATGACACCACTTGTAGAGACTGCGAAAAACTATGCACTCGGGATAATCCAAGAAAATTGTAGCAACTATCCTTTTCATAATGTGAAACACACAACAAATGTCTTTAATCGCTCGACACTGCTGGCAAAAGAAGAAAATCTCTCACCAGAAGATACCGAAGATTTACAAATCGCAGCACTTTTTCATGATACCGGTTTTGCTAAGCAGTACCCAAAAAATGAATACATCTGAGCGCGAATCGCAAAAAACTGGCTCACAAAACGAGGTCACCCAGAACATCGCGTGGAAAAAGTCGAAAACATCATCATGGCGACGGTGCTTTTTGCGACTCCAAATAATCTCCTCGAAGAAATCATCCAAGATGCTGACCTCGATAATCTCGGACGAAAAGACAATTTTCAGTCGTCAAAAAATCTCCTCAAAGAACTTCGCACGATTGCAAAAGTCGACATCTCAGACAAGAAATTTTTTACTTTTGTTTACGAACTTTTAAGTGTATATAAATTTCATACTTTTAGTGAAATCAAAGAGCGTCGAGCCAAAAAACTCGCCTACCTCAAACAAATCACACAGTATCTCATCGACCACGACTACGAGGTCCCAGAAATCAAAGAAGAAATGCAGTTGCGGACAATTGTCTAAAAAATAGATTTGACATTATATTAGGAAATAAGTATAATCCGAAAATCTTGAAAGATATTTTTATCTATATTTTTAATTTTAGTATAATCATATCTTTTTTGAGATAGGGTTATGCTTTTTTTCGCACCAAAGGAGGTGTATTATGCTAAAACTTTTCCTTGAAAAGTGGTATATAAAATTTGTGGCCGTACCTATATTTGGGTTTTCAATTGCTTGCTATGAACGAGTATATGGAATCAATTTTTTAAGTATCCTAGTCTTTCTGATATTTTTGTTTATCATATCTCATAATGCAAAAATAAAACTCGATATACTTAAAAATCCATTAACGCCAATGCGCATCGAAATGGGAATGTGGATAGCATCATTTATTTTGTTGATGAACATCAAACATCCTCTTGGATATGGTACACTATTTGTCACAATCATACACTGTCACCGAATATTGATACCATTTCTGTATGCAAGAAAAGATGACCCAAATTTTTATGAGAAGTTTTAATAAACTTCTCATTTTTTATTGATTTTAATTTTTTTTAAATATAATAGAAATATATTTGGAAAACAAATATTTTTATTTTTTAAGTAAAAACATATGTCTCTCACAAGTGAAATGGTCACAAAAATTACACCAATGAGTGATAGAATTCTTCTCAAGCCAGTCGAGGAAGAAAATATCACAAAATCTGGAATTATTTTACCAGAAAGCACCAATAAAGACCGTACTTATCTCTACGAAGTCGTCGCCGTGGGACCTGGAAAACACGACAGCGATGGAAATCTTATAAAAATCGAACTCGAAAAAGGCGACAAAATCATCTCTGGTCAGTATTCTGGTGATGACATCAAAGTCGATGACACCACCTACAAAATCCTCGCTTATGAATATGTGCTTGCGAAAGTAGAGGGATAAAAAAATACTGTCATCTTGAACTCGATTCAGGATCTTCCTCTTCTTTTTCTAAAAACCTCACCCTCCAACTCCTGTACTTTTGGAGCCAAAAGTACCAAAACCTTTGGTGGTGAAAAAACTCGTTCGCTAATACGCTCCTCTTTTAATAACTGATTTTCATCTGACTCAAACAGTTTTCTCACCTCTCGTGCCCTGCGGGTGCAAACCCCCGACCAACTGATTTTCATTTTATGAAAATTTATCTTAACTCCTAATCTCTAAACCTATGTCTAAACAAATTCACTTTTCTGACGAGGCTCGCCTCAAGATGTTTGACGGGATGGAAAAAGTCGCAAAAACTGTGACGGCTACCATCGGACCAAAAGGTCGAAATGTCATTTTTTCAAAAGAATACGGTGCACCGCAAATCACTAACGACGGTGTCACTATCGCCAAAGAAATCGAACTCGAAGATAATATCGAAAATATGGGTGCTGGACTCATCAAAGAAGCCGCATCAAAAACCAATGACACGGCTGGTGACGGGACCTCGACTGCGACGCTTCTCACTTATGCAATGGCAAAAGAAGGACTCCGAGAAATCCGCTCTGGTATCAACGCTATCGAACTCAAAAATGGAATGAAAAAAGCCGGAAACCTCGTCGTCGAAGCCCTCTCTGATATGGCGACTCCACTCGATAGCCATGAAGAAATCCAGCAAGTCGCAACCATCTCTGCTCAAGACGAAGAAGTCGGTCAAATCATCGCCTCTGCTATGGAAAAAGTCGGGCAAGACGGCGTCATCACTGTCGAAGAAGGCCGTACTTTCGGACTCGAAGTCGAAGTAACCGAAGGAATGAAATTTGACAATGGATACATCTCACCATACATGGTCAGCGACGCTGAAAAAATGGAAGCACGCGTCGACGACGCTCACATCCTCATCACTGACAAAAAAATCTCTTCTCTCAAAGATATCCTCGGAGTCCTTGAAAGTCTCGCCGGTGCCGGAAAACGTGAACTCGTCATCATCGCCGAAGATATCGACGGTGAAGCCTTGACTGGACTCATCCTCAATAAACTCAAAGGTTCGCTCTCTGTCCTCGGAGTCAAAGCACCAGGATTTGGTGACAAGAAAAAAGAAATCCTCCAAGACCTCGCCATCTTGACAGGAGCGAATCTCATCACGGAAGAAACTGGAAACAAACTCGAAAACGCTACGATCGATGATCTCGGAAAAGCAAAATCTGTCGTCAGCACAAAAGACGCAACGACCCTCATCGGTGGAGCCGGAAATCCAGAAAAAATCGATGCCCGAGTCGCAGAAATCCAAAATCAAATCGCTGCCAGCAATAGTGACTACGATAAAGAAAAACTCGCTGAGCGCGTCGCAAAACTCGCCGGCGGTATCGCCGTCATCAAGGTCGGGGCTGCCAGTGAAGTCGAGATGAAGGAGAAAAAACTCCGTATCGAAGACGCTCTCAATGCAACCAAGGCAGCCGTCGATGAAGGAATCGTCGCTGGTGGTGGAGTCGCTCTCCTCAAGGCTGGTAAAGTCCTTGAAAATGCTGATTTTTCTCCATCAGAAAAAGTCGGAGCCGACATCGTCGCTCGCGCACTCTCTTACCCAGTACGACAAATCGCCGAAAATGCTGGAAAAGAATGAGCTGTCGTGGTCAACAAAATCCTCGAAAATGCAGATAATAATTTCGGATATGATGCTGCCTCTGACGAGTACAAAAACCTCGTCGCTTCTGGAATCATCGATCCAAAAAAAGTCGAGCGAGCCGCTCTCCAAAATGCAATTTCGATCGCTGGTATGTTTTTGACGACTGAAGCACTCATCGTCGATACACCAAAAAAAGACGAACCAGAAACTCCACAAATGCCAGCCGGCTGAATGGGAATGCCCGGAATGGGAATGTATTAAAACGAAAAATATACTTTCAAAAATCATCAGACTCACACTCTGGTGATTTTTTTTTAGAAATTATCAAAAAATAGAAAACTGCAAAGTCAACCGAAAAAATATAGTTCTATTTTGTATTTTGCAGAAAAATAATATAATGCGAATATTATAATTTGTTTTTATGAAAAAATTTAGTCTTTTTTTGGGATTTTTTTTCCTTGCAGCCCCATCAACTTTTGCACTCTCAGACATCGAAGGTTCAGATTTTGAAACCTATATAAATAATGCTTATGAGGAAGGAATCATCTCTGGATACGACGACGGGACTTTTCGACCAGACAATACTGTCAGTTTTATAGAAAGTTTAAAGATTGCAATTAATACAGGTTTGCACAAGAATAAAATAGATAATTCACTTGCTGAGGAAAATTGGTACACCCCTTTTGTAGATTATTACCATGAAAATCAACAAGCAGACGATTTTTATTTTGAAAATGATGAACCAATTACACGAGATTTTGCCATATACCTCATACTTCGCCAACTCGACATCGAACTTGAAGCGATAAATATCGATAAAATACAATCCTCATTTCCTGATATTAATCCGGATACACCACTTGCTCCCTATATTTTATTTGCAAAACTCGCAGGCATCACAAACGGATACAGCGACGGGACTTTTGGCCCAAAAAATACGGTCACTCGATGAGAACTCACAAAAATGGTATGGCGAACCCTCCGAGAAAATAGCACTCAAATCCAAGAAAAATATCTCCAACTCGTCATGGAAGGACTCCTTGAAGAATAAAATATGCACCCACAATCAAAAAAATCATTGCGTCAATTTTTTGCTTTCTTAAATATCCCCATTGTTTTATTTGCGACGGGGAATTTTTATATTTTTTTGCTAAGTATTTTTTCAGATCAATTTCTCATCAATCCAACAAAAACCGCGATACAATATACTCCTCTTTTTTGGATTTTAATTATAAGCATTTTGCTTTTTGTGAGTGTAAGCATTTTGAAAAATTATAAAATCTGAATTCTTTTTTATGTAATTTTACTTACTCTTGATGGAATTTCCCTTTTTTTCGGAAGCTTTTTAGTCAGAAATAATGCCGATTTCATTATTGGAAATACCTCATATCTCAGTTTCGGATTTTTAGGGCTTGCTGGTTTTGTTGCTCTGATTTTCTTGCGAAAAAATCCTACTTCTCGCGGTGAATAATAAAATGTGAAATTTGTGTAATTCGCTCATCGTCAATAAGTCGCACACTTGACTGGATTTCTTTTTCGAGACTTTCTAGGATTTTTTTCGATTCTTCGAGTCCCACAAGTGCCACAATTCCCTTTCCATTTTCCCCATCTTTATTGGTTTTTTTACCGACGATTTCTGCATCTCACTCGACATCGAGAATATCATCTTTTATCTGAAAGGCCCGCCCAATCAAGAATCCAAGTCGCCGTAAAATCGCAATCATTTTTTCGTCAGCCTCCGCCAGAATCGCTCAAATCACGAGCGACGAAGCAATAAAACTTCCCGTTTTTTCATCGTGTATACGAAAAAGCTCTTCGAGAGAAAGAGCATCTTGCTGTAAAACCGTATCACGCACCTGCCCTCGGACGACTCATAAATCCCCCATTGTTTTTGTGATTTCTTGAAGGATTTTGATATTTTCTGAATCCGATAAAAGCTCGTAGCCTAGTGTCTGCAAAGCATCACCGACAAGCACTGCCGTGGTTTCGCTGTATTTTTTCCAGACGGTCGGTTTACCACGACGCAAGATATCATCATCCATGCATGGCAAATCATCATGGACGAGGGTGTACGCGTGAACCATCTCAATCCCACAAAAAATCTCGATTTCTTTTTTTGTGACACTCTGCTTTGAAATATACTCATACGCCAAAATCGCCAAAATCGCACGGATTCGCTTTCCACCACCCTCGACGGCATACCGCATCGCCTTAAAAAACTGATTTTCTGCTGCGTCCTGCGAGAAATCATAGCGATTTTTAAAGATATTTTCGATTGAGGTGTCGATTTGGGATTGTAAGTTTTTGTACCATTGCATAGGGGTGAGAGGTTAGGAGATAAAAATGGGGTTTTGAAGTTTTGTCATCCTCGGGCTTGACCCGGGGATCCAGTCTACTACAAGAATCCGCTTATATCATTCCAATCTGGATTATCTTCTTCTATGAGTGCTATTTTCCATTCTCGTTTCCATTTTTTCAGTTGTTTTTCTCTTTGTAATGCTTCGTGTATATTTTCAAATTCTTCAAAATATACAAGAGTATGAATTTTATGTTTTTTAGTAAATCATTCTACAAGATTATTCTTATGTTGGTATATTCGATTTGATAAATTACTTGTGACTCCGATATAAAGTGTACCGTTTCTTTTACTTGATAGAATGTAGATAAAGTACTTTTTCATGGAAAAGGAATTTGTTTATTGTCTGGATTCCGCATCAAGTGCGGAATGACATAGAATGTTTTTCAAGTACCCCAAGTTGTCATCCTCGGGCTTGACCCGGGGATCCAGTGCAAGACTATAAAAGCAAAATAGAAGATTCTTCGCTGACGCTCAGAATGACAATTTTATCCTAAGTCCTGCAAGTCCGTCATCGCGAGCGGAACGGAGTGGAGCGTGACAATCTCAAAGTCCATAGTCAGAGATTGCTTCACTAATGTTCGCAATGACTCATCCTTTTGTCATCCTCGGGCTTGTCCCGGGGATCTGGTTCAATTTTTTGATCCTGTGAAATATTTTCACCCAGATTCCCGCCTACGCGGGAATGACATATGCTGTTTTCTAAAAATCAATTCCCTACTTCCCAAAATTTCTTTTCGTTTTATTATAAGAATCAAGCGCAGCCTGGAAATCATCGGCGGAGAAATCAGGCCAGAGAGTGTCGGTGAAAAAATATTCGCTATAAGCGGACTGGTAAAGGAAGTAACCAGAATGTCGCTCATATCCGCCAGTACGGACGATGAGGTCTGGCGGTGGGAAGGCACCAGTGTCGAGATATTCGAGGAAGTTTTTTTCATTGAGGTCTTCGATTTTTTGGCCCTCAGCGATGAATCTGCGGATCCCGCGGATGATTTCATCTTGACCACCGTAGGCAATCGCGAGGATGAAGGTCATCGCGTCTCCATCAGCCGTCTCATCAATCGCATTTAAAAGGATTTCTCGGACATCGACTGGCAAGAGCCAGAGATCGCCGACGACTTTGAGATTGATTTTGTGGCTTTTGAGTTTTTCGATGAGTGGTGGGACTTTTTTACGGAAAAGATCAAAAATATCAGCGAGTTCTTTTTCGCTGCGAGAAGTCAAATTTTCGCTCGAGAGTGCCCACATACTTGTATATTTAATCCCAGCATCCAAGCACATTTTGAGGACATTTTCGACATTGTCCCCGCCTTTGCTGTGCCCAAAAGAAACGAGATTTCCTATTTTCTTCGCCCAGCGGCGATTGCCATCCATGATAAATCCGATATGTTTCATATTTTCAAAATTAGAGTAGCCCTATTATAAAAAACTCGCCGTGAAAAGCAAAATTAAATTTGATTTTTTATGGAGTTGATTATAATAAAAGTGTTTATTTTTTAATTTAAAATCGTATGAAATATTTTTCTCTCTTGCTCTGTGCGACCCTGCTCGTGTCGAGTTGTAATCTCCAAAATGGAGATCCTAAAACAAGTTCAGAGCCTGCCCTCAACTTGATTGGGGGATGACAAATGGGGAGCACAGGAACTCAAAATGAAACTCCAAAATCCCAAACTGGAAACACTGAAAAACCTCAAAATGATAGCACTGGATCGACCGAAAATCTCGAACCAAAAATCGATGAAAAAGAAATCAAGCAAGAAATCAAAGAAATCGAAGGCATGATCGATACCCTCGAAAAAGAAGTCAGTGTAGAAGTAAAAAAATAGAAATCTCGTCTCGAAAAAACAAAAAAATAATCCCCGATTTTGGGGATTATTTAGTTAAATAAGAATAATTTTTATTGAGCAACAACATAAAGCCAATTTGATGCAGTTTTTCCTACTTGTCATTCAAAGGTAGGATTTTTTCGAAGTTCTCCAACATTTTCTAATGCATCTACATTTTTTAATTCTTCCGCACCACTTCCATAGTTAGAATTTCCTTTAATTTCCATATTTCCAACTATATAGAATGCATTTCCGTTATCAGTTGATTCTCCACCCGTTTTTAAAGTTGTATAACCATACCCAGTAGCGTCATCACCATCTACACAACCTGCCATTCCATGACCTTTTTTAGGGTCTTTTGACAATGAAGAAATATAAACAATTCCATTATCACCTTTTGTCGTAATTTTATCTTTAATGTCTTTGAGACATTTTGTTGAAGTCTCTGCCTTTGGATATGAATTATTATCTACATTATAAGCAATAAGAGCCTGTACTACATTTCGTATACCACCTTGTCGGTTGGTATCTCGAGATCGTTCGAAATATCCATTAAGAGAAGGATAAAGTACGGCAGCAAGGATACCGATAATCGCGATTACGATCATAAGTTCTACGAGAGTAAACCCTCGTGAAAGTGAAGTTTTTAATTTCATAAAAAAGAAAAAATAAAAAAATAAAAGCAATTAAAGTATATACAATACGATTTATTATTCAAGCAATTTTCAAAAAAAGAAAAGACTTTTGTAAAATTTATTGTATACATTTATATTGTGAATATAGTTTAGCACATTATTTTGGATTTGTCAAAAGAAAATGCAGGTATTTTTTGATTTTTTTGTTTTTCTTTGATTTTTGGAAGGAAATGTGTATACTGCGGGGGATTTTTTAATGAAAATTGTCGCTTTTGTCATCCTGAACTTGTTTCAGGATCTCTAAAAAAGTATTCCATAGTCCTTACTGGATCCCCGGGTCAAGCCCGAGGATGACAGTTTGGGGAACCAAAAAACAGTAAATGTCATTCCGCACTTGATGCGGAATCCAGACAATAAAAAAATTCTACTTTTATTTTCCCCTTGTGAGGGGGGGATTAAGGGGGGATTCCTAAAAAATTTTCTTTTCTCAAAAACCTCACCTTCATACTCCTTTCTTTTGTGACCAAAAGAAACAAAAGTCTTGGGGGTGAAAAAACTCGCTCGCTTTCGCTCATCTTTTAAAAGCAGATTTTCATCTGACTCAGACAGTTTTCACCCCCAAACCCCCGATAAACCGATTTTCATTTTTTAAAAAGATTAAAAATGGTTTCCCTTAATAAGGGAAATGTCCGAAGGACAAAGGGATTATTTAGAAAAACCGTACCTGTCATTCCCGCGCAGGCGGGAATCTGGGTGAAAATATCTCACAAACCTCGAAAAAATCGAGCCAAATCCCTGGGTCAAGCCCGAGGATGACAAAAACCGTAACTTTCATTAAAAATTTACCTCCACAAGTTTAGAGTGCTAGAAAAAACAAATTTATTTCTTAAAAAATAAAAAAACATGACTCAACAAATCACTTGCCCAAAATGTGGCACTCATATCGATCTCGATCAAATCGCAAATAAAAAATTTCTTGAAGCACAAGAAAAAATGCGAGCAGAATTTGAAAAAGAAAAAGAGAAAGAGCGAGAAGAGATGAAACAAAAGGCTCTGGAATTTGCAAGAAAAAAGGCAGATGAAGCAAAAAAAGAGCTCGAACTCGAAATGAAAGACGCCAATGAGCGCCTCGAAAAACTCCAAAAAGAGCGAGAAGAATCAAAAAAACGAGAACTCGATTTCCTCAAAAAACAGCGTGAACTCGAGGACAAGGAAAAAAACTTCGAACTGGAAATGGAGAAAAAACTCATGGAAAATGAGAAAAAAATAAAAGAAAAACTCGAAGAAGACCTCAAAAGAGAAAATCAAAAATCACTTGATGAAAAACTCGAAAAAATCCAAGAAGAGTTTCGAAAAAAGGAACTTGAATACCAAAAACAACAAGAACAACTCAAAAAATCACTCGACGATGCTAAGCGAAAAGCTGAACAAGGAAGCCAACAAATCCAAGGCGACATCCAAGAAAACGACCTCAAAGAAGCCCTTGAACAAAAATTTCCGATTGATCAAATCGACGATGTACCAACCGGTGTCAAAGGAGCCGACCTTATCCAGACGGTACACGATAATTTCGGACAAAAATCCGGCGTCATCGTGTGGGAAAGCAAAAACACCAAATCATGGCAAGATAGTTGGATCATGAAACTCAAAGAAGACAGCCTCAAAATCTCTGGAAATATCGCCATACTCGTCTCGAGCGTCCTCCCAAAAGGCGTTGAAAATTTTGCTGTCATCGACGAAGTGATGGTCTGCTCACCAAAATTTGCCATCCAAGTCGGGTCGCTCCTGCGTGATAAAATTCTCTCGATCTCCCGAGTCGAAAAATCCCTCGAAGGAAAAGATGCTAAAATGGAAATGCTCTACAAATATCTCACCAGCAGCGAATTTTCGAGCAAGATGACGATGATGATCGATGTCTTCGCCAGCCTCAAAACCGGTATAGACGCCGAGCGACGCGCCATGGAAAAAAACTGGAAAAAACGCGAAAAAGACCTCGAGCGAGCCACTTTTGCCGTCACCGGAATGTACGGAGAACTCGAAAGTCTTATGGGGCAAGCCCTTCCTGGAAGTGAAGTTTTGGAATTAGAGAGTGGAGATGATGAAGAAGAGATGAAGTTGTTTTAAACCTCAAAATCCCCCAGTCACTATCGTGACAGCCCCCTTAATAAGGGGGCCCAAAAAATCCATATCAAAAATGGTTTCCCTTATTAAGGGAAATGTCGAGCGGAAGCGAGACAAAGACCCTCGACAGCGACCAATTGATAATTTTATTGTGGATTTTTATATTCCAAAACATAATCTGGTCATAGAAATCGATGGTGAAACCCACTTTGAAGAATGAGCAATTGAATACGATGATGAGCGTACAAAAATTCTAGAATGATACGGATTGACGATTCTTCGTTTTACAAATCTAGAAGTACACAAAAATATCGAGTGAGTATATGGGAAAATACAAAAATATATGCGCTAATTTATTTTTGCGAAACTTTTTTAGAGTCTCTTTAGTACATACAAAGTCACCAAACTTCAAATTTTATCATAAATAACTTAATATTCTATTTATATTCATCAAAAAAGTGAGCATCAGTTTCAACTCATTGAATTTCATTTTTTACCTTTTTGTTAAGATATTTATCGATAATTTTCACTTCTGATTGTGTCGGAGTTTCTTGTAATATTTTCTCATCCTTTTGGTATACACAAAACCGAAACTCATTTTCTCATTCTTTTTCAAAATGGGTCGCTGACCGCAGCGTAAAATAATCAGGAATACCGTCAAAAAAAGTATCACAATCAAAATCTCATTTCACTTCGGTGAGATAGATTTTATCGATTAAGTCAGTATAAATAAGTTGATTATAGAGACTCGCTCCACCGATGACGAAGATATTTTCAAGATTTTCTTTTTTCGCGAGTTCTTTAAGACAAATTTCAAGAGAATTAAAATACAACACAAAATCATCAGGCTTTGAGTCAAGATTGTTGTTTTGAATTTTTCGCGTTAGGATGCAGTTTATGCGGTTTGGAAGTGGACGAAATCGTGCCGGAATCGAATCCCAAGTCCCCCGCCCCATGATGACAGCATTCATTTTCGAGAGATCAGCGGTATCGCTGGTGATATTTTTAAAATATGTCATATCTTTTTTAATATTCCAGGCGAGTGTCCCGTTTTTTCCGATGCCATTTTTTTCATCGACTGCGAGGATAAGATTGATTTTCATACAAAAATTTTTATAATGTGATAAATATTTTACCTCTGTCATTCTGAACTTGTTTCAGAATCTCTTTTATGCAGGGAGAGTTAAGATCCTGAAATACCCACAGGGCACAAGATAAATTCAGGATGACATTCTCAAAATTTTTTTCATTATATCTAAAAAATGTTTTCTGTAAAATTTTTCAAGGAAAAATCCATACTCCCCTACCCCGTCATCCGCTCCAATCGAAAAAGCATCGCCATACAAATCAAGGAAAATGGAGATTTTCTCGTGCGAGCCCCAAAGTTTGCAAGTGAAAAAATGATTGATAACTTCGTAAAAAGTAAACAAAACTGGATAGAAAAACACTCCCAAATCCGACAAAAAAAATTCGCGCAAAAAAAGCAATATAGCGATATGGAAATACAAGAAATGAAAGAGAGTCTTAAAAAATATATCACACCAAAAGTCGCAGAAATCTGGGAAAAATACGATTTACCAAAATACACTAGCATAAAAATCACAAAATCCGAACGACGCTGGGGATCTTGTAGCGGCAAAAATTGACTGTGTTTTAGTTACCGACTGGCAGAATTTCTCGAAAAAAATCCAAAAGTCATCGATAGCGTCATCGTTCACGAACTCGCCCATCTCCAAGAAAAAAATCACCAGAAACCTTTTTGGAATCTGGTGTATCATATAATGAATGATTATGATGTGTATCATGATGTTTTGAGAGAAAAATAAATGATTTTTTTTTTTTTTTTGAATTTTATCGTTATTTTACTCTTTCTTTTGTGACCAAAAGAAACAAAAGTCTTGGGGTCAAATAAACTCGCTTGTACTCGCTTTACGCTTGATCTATTGTACTGATTTTTTTCATCGCTCATCGATTTTTTTCTCTTTTCATTTTTAAAGGAAAAAATCTCTTGGCAGTATTTATCCCCAAACCCCATTTTGTACAGGTTTTCATTATTTTAATTCTTAATTTTAAAAATCCCCCATAACAGGGGGGGATTTACAGGAATTCTATTTTTACTCTACACTCTCCTTGACGGTATCAATAATTTTTTGAATTTTAGGATTTGATGGGTTTTGAGCCTTGATATAGAGAATACCATTTTCTATAGTAACGGAAGTCTCTGATGGTGGATTGGCTGGTGTTTTTTTAAAAAGGTAAACCTGAACTTCGGCCGTATCAAAATCAGCCACTCCTGATCCCGAAAGTCCAATTGCCATCGTGTGAGCCGCTCCGTCACGAGCACCATATCCTTGATACCAAGTATTTTTTGGTATCGCAAAAGAGTATTTAAGATATGAATTTTTGTAGTGGTGGTATGAGCCTGTATCATACATCGAAAGTGAGCCGACTTCAGTTTTTTCTCTATCAAAATCAGATTTCTTCGGTTCTGAAATCTCCCCGCTGACGATAGAGTCTGTACAGACACCTTCGTGAGAAATTTGCATATTTACCGATTTTGCAACACATTCATTTGGATAGGTATTTCCATCTACTCCGCATACTGGTGCATATTCACGAGTACAATTCATATTTTCTTCTCCATCTTTTTCAGTAAGATTTCCAGAAGAGGATTTTTGAGAATTTTCTTCGTCTGAATTATTGGTCGGAATTTGATTTTGAGTGTGTGCTATCGGATTTTCTACACTACGATCGACTGCTGGCGCAAAAAAATTTGGAAAAAATGAATTTAAAACCAGCCACAAAAGATACACTGCTAAAAGTCCAGAAAGTGTGATAAGAATAGGAAAAGTATATTGTTTCATAATTTATAAATGAGAGAAATAACACTCCTATTTTCGTCGAAAGTAAGAAAAAGTCAAATGATTTTATTTTGGATTTTATAATCACAAATTTTTATTTTTTCTTAATCTTTTTTATAATTTCATCAATTTTTTGAGACATATTATGCCTTAGAATGGAAAATCGTAATTCTTTATGGAAAGGGATTTCATTTCATTTTTCGATAATTTCTGCAAGCGTTGGATGGATAATGACAATATCTTCTTTTTCGAGTGGTCATGCAAAATTTATCATATCCAGCACATCTTTTCGGATAGAATCCTTATCATGCATAGGGTGTCATAAATTATTGTAAAACTTTTTTACGGGCTCTTTTCTCGTGACACTATATACAAGTTTGTCTTCCGATTGCTGCAAAAGTTTTGTTTGCATTCTTTTTCAGATGCCTTGATTTTGATATGTTTCATCAACCACTAAGCCTCCTCTTTCCAATATTTCTTTCACCTTATGATCTCAAAGGATTTTTGTAATTTTCTTTTGTACTCTTTTTCCGAGTTTTATCCCAGCAGGAATAATAATTTGGTCACCTTTTTCATTGAAATACAAAGTTCCAGCCGGCATAAATTTTATCATACCAATAGGGAGTTGATCTTTTCTTGCTACGACTCATCCATGCAGAGAAAATTGTTCCAAGATATCATCAGGAGATTGATCGAGCATATTATCATATTTTTCATATTCTTTCGAAAAATATTCTGCATCACTTGAAGTCATATCTGTGGTATAATCTATTGAATTCATAATTTAAAAATTAAAAAATTAAACAAGTTTTCCGAAGTACATCCACTCTCCGCCAACTTCTACTTCTTTGTGTGGCATAATCATAAATCCATCGTATGGAGCAAAAACAGGATTTTTTTCACCATCATAGGCGACAATTTCATCTTTTTTTACAAGGTCAAAATTCTCCCATTGTTTCACAAATTCTCATCCCTCTTTTTTTCGAATAATCGTGTCAACATTAATCCATTTTTGTTTTTCTGATGGGAAATCTACGAAATCAATAATTTTTAAAGTATTGAGCACAGAAAGTATATATTTGTAGGCATTTGGATATGAAAATGGATTTTTATTTTCTCCACACTCAATAATCAGTCCGTCTTTCCCAGCATTTTTCGCATAGCCAATTGTATCCATTTCGACAGAATCTGTGTACAAATCTATCCAACCTGTCATCGCATAATCGATTGGGAGATTTTTAATCACGGTATCAACAAGTGAATTTCCTGGCATATCATGAAATACAAATGGATCTTTTCCAATCGAAAATGAATGCAAGTCAAGAACAAAATCATGTGCTTCAATTTCTTTTTTTATATACTCAGCAATTTTTTCTTCTTTTGAATTTCCATTGGTCGCAAAGACACGATTGAGATTGGTTTCAATTTGTCTTTTATCCGCGTGATAGGCCTCAAAATTGGCATACGGCATACAGGTAATAGACCCAGATTGGAGTGTGATTTCACCTTTTACAAGTGCATTTTTGAGAGCTTCAATCCCCCAAGAGCCACAGTGCTCATCACCGTGAATTGAACCAAGAATAAGAATCTTCTTACCAGGATTTTTTGAATCAAATGAATATTTTGTAATCATAGGAAGTAGAAATTAGAAAATAATAAATAGAAAGTAGAAAAGTTTTTAAGAGAAAAAATAAAAAAGTCCTCGTGATTGAGGACTTTTTCTTGATTTCGTAGAGATTACAACTCCAAAAAACAATCCTCAATGTGAGAACTTCGTCGTCGTCGGATTTGTGTTTGGATTGTTTTCATAATTTGAATTATATGGAAAAATGAAAATTGTCAAGGGGAAATTACAAAAATCTTATAAATTTTTCACTTTATAAAACTAAATTTTTTTTTGCCTCATCATATCAAACTCTTACAAATTCATCTACTTTATCAAAATCTGTTGCATCTAATTCTCATAAATGTGGTCGTAAAATCTGAGTATGTTTTCCTGCTTTTTTTATCGAGTTTTCTTCATTTAATTCCATCATAATCGATAAACAGCGATCTATCACTGCATAGCTCCCACTCAAAAATCACTTTTTAGTATCCATTCAAAAAATATTTTTTTCCATAGTTTCAAGATGCACTTTTCAAGCTTGCAAAACAGAAATTCAAATTTTGTTTTTTCATTCCAGCACATCAACAGGCAAATTACATAAAACACCTCCATCAACATACATATTTTGGTTTATTTCATATGGTCTAAATATCGCAGGCAAACTCGTGCTCGCTCGAATAGCATCAACTATTTTTCCAGTTTGAAATATTTCTGACTTTCCTGTTTTCAAATTAGTACCGACTATTTTCAGGGGAATGATAGTATCGTCAAAAGTTTTTTCTCAAAATAACTCTATTAAAAATTCATATGCTTTTTGTCATTTTACGATCCCTAAAGATAAATCCAAATCAAAAACTTTCCAAAATTTAAATTTCTTTGCGAGATTAATAGAAGTTTCTACATTATTTCATAAAGCAAAAGAAGCTCATATAATTGCCCCCATGGAAGTTCATGAAATTTCATTAATAATAATTCATTTTTCTTCTAGGTATTTCATTACTCACATATGACTCAAACCTTTTGCTGATCCACCTCAAAATGCAATAGAATATTTCTTCATAGAAAATAGTAAAAAATAAATTTTATATTCACAAACTGTGACTCTATCTTTTTGTGTTGGTAAAAATTATTTCTCAGTCTCTTCTTTTTCCGCTTCTATGGCTTCTTTTTCTGCTTCTTTCTGAGCAAAAACCTGCTCTCTCGCTCGTTTCTCAGCGAGTGCTTCTTTTCGATCCATATCTTTTTGGAGATAAAAAATCTCTAGGATATACTGCATCACGAGCCCAAGCCCCCATCCAAGAAGCGGAAAATAAAACCAGTAAAAATCTGTTTGCCAAAGAAGATTATAACCAATTAAGACCCCATTTATAAAAAGATAGATCACAAGATGAGCCATGAAACCAAATCATTTTTCATTTCGAATTACTTTTCGATAGGCTGATTGGTAATCAGAAAGAGAGAAATCTTGATGTCGCATAAAAATAAAAATTAAAAAATAATACAAGTGTCAGTATACGCAAAAATTGTAAAAAGCAAAGAAAAAATGTTTTGCTTTTTTCTAAAAATATGTTATAATATCAGCACTTTTGAACTTTTCATAGGAGAAAAAAATGAGTATTGAAAGTGTTAATGCTATAACTGGCATTGTAATCTTTATTTCTCTTTTTATTGCAGCATTATTTGTCTTTGGAGTATTTCTACCAATCGGAACAGAAACAGTCACAACAGCAAATATACAAACAAAAAAAGAGAAAATTGATAAATGGGATATAATTAATATTTTTTGTCATATTATGGCTATATTAATTATCTCATCTCTCTTCTTTACTTAAATTCTTCCTATCAGAAGTTTTTTAAGTAAAGACTCTATAATAGTATCTTTTTACTTATCATAGAGTAACTAAACAAAAAAGCACATCTTACGATGTGCTTTTTTCTATTACATTTTTTATACCATAGTCGTACTTGTCGTTGTAATTTCGATTGGATTGTCGTCTTCTTCAACAAAATGTTCTCCGTCATTTTCGTGAGCGAAGTATTCTCCGACATCTTGATTATTATCAAAATATTCAAGTGTAGGAATCAGTCGTCCGATAATAACGTTTTCTTTGAGTCCGTCGAGGTTGTCGATTTTTCGCTCTGTAGAAGCGTCGACGAGGACTCGTACTGTCTCCTGAAAGGATGCAGCCGAGAGCCAAGACTCTGTAAAGAGTGAGATTTTTGTCAGACCAAGAAGAAGTTCAACGCCAATTGCTGGAATTTTTCCTTCACTTACAAGTGCATTATTTTCCTTTCGGAATCGGATAATATCCACAATATCACCTGGGAAGAATGAAGAATCTCCGGCATCTGTAATTCGTACTTTTGAGAACATCTGTCGAACAATCAGTTCGATATGTTTCGCATTTACAGTTTGACCCTGAGAAGAGTAAATTTCTTTAATATCATTTACAATGTAGAGAGCAGCCTCAATAGAACCAGCATACTCCATAAGGGTTTGTAAGTTAATATGTCCTTCTGTGAGTTTTGAACCAACTTTGAGGATTTCTCCTTCTGATACGAGGATTTTTCGTCCAGCTGGCACAGTAGAAACAAGAACTTCTGGTGCAAGATCTTCTACTTCGATAATCATGTCAGAAATTTTTGTGACTCTACCAGCATGCGTTGCCTGGACTCGAGTACGAGAACCTTTCATTTTTGCGAGGACTTGTTTTGGATCCACAGTATCCCCTTTTGAGACGATTGGCTTCATCTCACTGTCAATAATGTAGTATTCTCGTTTTTTCTTTTCAGTCGCTTCAAGTGTGATTTCGATAGTACTTCCTTCTGTCTCGATAGACTTGACCGTCGCATCAAATGGAGCGATTTCTGCAAAGAATTTTGGAGCACGCGCTTCAAAAAGTTCTTCGACACGAGTCAGACCAGCAGTCATATCTCCTCCTTCTGAGGCAACACCACCCGAGTGGAATGTACGCATCGTCAACTGAGTACCTGGCTCACCGATTGATTGAGCAGCGATAATACCAACTGGCGTTCCTTTTTCGACAACTTTTGCTGTCGCGAGATCCATACCATAACATTTTTGACAAACTCCTTCTTCACTTTCACAACTAATCACTGATCGTACTGCGACTTCGTCAACAGAACTCTCCATAATAGTTTCTAAAACATCTTTTGTAATGAGTGTGTCTTTTGAGAAAATTTCTTTTTCATCTGCATCGAGAATGCTTTTTGCTGTGTATTTTCCAAATAATTTGTTTTCGAAAGTGTCACCAAAGAGTGTTTTTTTGTCATTTTTTGAATAGACATCAAAATTGAGGGTTCCACAATCTTTTTCTCGGACGAGGATATTTTGTGAAGCATCGACGAGACGACGAGTAAGGTATCCAGATTGAGCGGTTTTGAGGGCTGTATCGGCCTTACCTTTACGACCACCATGCGTTGCGATAAAGTATTCAAGTGTCGAGAATCCTTCTTTCAAGTTTGATTTGATTGGAAGTTCGATTGTTTTACCGGTTGGCGATACAACGAGACCTTTCATTCCACAAAGCTGAGTGACATTTCCCCAATTACCTCGGGCTCCAGAATCAATAAGATTGTAGATTGGATTTTGTTCATCAAATTCGGCTTTCATTTCTTTCTCAATTCGAGATTTAATATTTGACCAAATTCCGATAGATTGTGCATATCGCTCATCTTCTGTGAGAAGTCCATGCCAGAAGGCTTTTTGGATAGATTTGATTTTTTCTTCTCCCTCTTCGACGAGTGTATGTTTTTCGTCTGGGATGTGCATATCAAAGATCGATACCGTCAAACCAGATTCTGTTGAGTATTTGTATCCGATATTTTTAATGGCATCCGCAAGGTAGGCTGTCTCCTCAGACCCAAACATATCAAATGATTGAGAGAGGATTCGTTTTGCTTGTTTTTTTCCTACGGTTTCATTGACATATTCAAATTCTTCTGGCAAAATTTCATTGAAAAGGTATCGACCATAAGTCGTATCATAGATTTTTCCGTCAACTCGAAGTTTAATTGGAGTATGAAGGGTGATAATTTTATTATCGTATGCCACACAAGCATCATCTCCATTTGCATAGATATATTTTGATTCTCCCTCATCAATACGAGTCAAGTAATAACATCCAAGAATCATATCCTGTGATGGTGCTACGATTGGCTCACCATTTGACGGATTGAGCATATTTTTTGATGTCACCATCAATTCTCGTGCTTCAGCTTGCGCTTCGAGTGTCAATGGAAGATGGACTGCCATCTGATCTCCATCAAAGTCGGCATTAAAGGCTGTACACGCAAGTGGGTGAAGTCGAATCGCTTTTCCGTCGATAAGTACCGGTCGGAAGGCTTGGATACCGAGTCGGTGAAGTGTCGGTGCACGGTTGAGAAGGACATATTTCCCGTCGATGACTTCATCAAGCGTATCCCAAACTTCTTTTGTTCGCTCTTCGATGATTTTTTCAGCGTGTTTTACATTGTAGGCTCGTTCTTCTTCGATGAGTTTTCCGATTACAAAAGGCTTAAAGAGGGTTAGTGCCATTCGTTTTGGAAGTCCACATTCATTCATTTCAAGTTCTGGACCGACGACGATAACTGAACGACCAGAGTAGTCGACTCGTTTACCGAGAAGGTTTTGTCGGAATCGCCCTTGTTTTCCTTTGAGAACATCCGCAAGTGATTTGAGTTTTTTACGACTCGCATTTTGGTATCCTGGTCGATTTGATCGCACATCACCACTGATAAGTGTATCGACTGACTCTTGGAGCATTCGTTTTTCATTTTTAAGGATGACATCCGGTGCACCAAGTTCTGTAAGTTTTCGAAGACGATTGTTTCGATTTATAACTCTTCGGTAGAGATCATTGAGATCAGAAGACGCGTATCGTCCACCATCAAGCTGGATCATCGGTCGGAGATCTGGCGGGAGGATTTGAAGCGCGTGAAGAATGAAATTTTCTGGTCGCTGTCCAGATTTGAAAAGACTTGTCGCAAGTTTGAGTTTTTGAAGAATTTTTTTCTGACGAGATTTTGGAGCGGTTCGCAGTTCTGCTTGCTCTCGCGCGATAAATTCTCCGAGATCAATTCTTTGAAGCAAGACTTCGATATGTTCTGCTCCCGTTCCTCCTTTAAATACATGAGGAAATTTTGCATAGAGCGTTCGATAGTCAAGTTCTCCGATGACTTCTCCAGCAGAAAGATTTTTGAGAAGATCTTTGAGTTTTCTGTATTCTTCGTCGAGTTCGTCGAGTCGGCTGGTTTGTGCCTGCTCGACCTCACTAAATTCTTTTTTTGAAATTTTCTTTTCTTCTTTTTGAATAGTAAGTTCATTCATGGTTTGTTGGATCTCTTTTTGAAGAGAAACCTTTTGATTTTTGTACGCATTCTCGAGTTCTTTCATTGCCTCATCTTTTTTATCTTCAAAGACATCAGTGATGATATATGAAGCAAAGTAGATGACTTGTTCGAGTTTTTTAGCAGAGATATCGAGCATGAGTCCGATTCGAGATGGGACACTTTTTAGGTACCAGATATGCACTACTGGTGCCGCGAGTTCGATATGTCCAGTTCGCTGTCGTCGTACTTGTGAAGTGGTTACTTCGACACCACATCGCTCACAAACTACACCTTTATAGCGGATTCGTTTGTATTTTCCACAAGCACATTCAAAGTTTTTTCGTGGACCGAAAATCTGCTCACAAAAGAGTCCTCCTCGCTCTGGTCGTTGTGTACGATAGTTGATTGTTTCAGAAATAAGTACTTCTCCATAAGAAAGGTCACGCACATGGTCACGATCAGCAAGTCCGATAGAAATCGCCGAAAGATTATCGAGATTTTTACCGACAGTGATATCTTTTCGTCCCGCGTGTTTTCCGATTTGAGAGTAGTCTGTGATCTTGTCATTTAAGAAATTTTCAAGATCTTTTGTCATTGGTAGCATAATTTGTAAATTTTAAAAATCAGAGAAATCGAGTGATGCCATCCATACGAGATGAGAGCGTCCCAGAAAGGATTTTTCCTTCCCTGCTCCGAAAAATTTTCGCATCACTTCCGAGAATGTAAAGTGTTTCTGTTTTTAATATAATTTTTTATTTTTTCCGTCTTTTTGTCATTCTGAATTTATTTCAGGATCTTCTTTTCTTAAAACTCACATAGGTTCTCTTCTTTCTTTTGTGACCAAAAGAAACAAAAGTCTTGGGGGCAAATAAACTCGCTTGTACTCGCTTTACGCTTCATCTTTTAAAAACTGACTTTCATCATCGCTCATCGATTTTTTTACTCTTTTTATTTTTTAAAGGTAAAAAATCTCTTGGCAGTATTTGTCCCCAAACCCCATTTTGTACAGGTTTTCATTTTTTAATTTATTTCAATTTTTCAGAAACTAGTTTTCTTCGTCGTCTATAATTGCTGTCGTCACTGGTGTATCATCGATTTTTTCTTTGAGTGGAACTCCTGTGTCTATATCATATTGACCAGAGAGTTTTTCGAGTTCTTCGTATCGCGCGTGCATCATCGCTTCGAGTTCTGCCACTTCTTCTTTTGAGAGGAGATCGATATTGAGATTGAGGGCTTGAAGTTCTCGAAGGAGAACATTAAATGATTCTGGCACATTTGGTCGACGAATTCGTTTTCCTTTGACGATTGCTTCGTAGAGTTGAGTACGACCATTGATGTCATCCGATTTGACTGTGAGCATTTCTTGGAGAATATTAGCTGCTCCGTATCCTTCGAGTGCCCAGACCTCCATCTCTCCGAGACGCTGACCACCTTTTTGTGCTTTACCACCAAGTGGTTGCTGTGTAACCATAGAGTATGGACCGACATTTCGAGCGTGGATTTTTTCTTCGACGAGGTGATGAAGTTTCAGCATATATTTGATACCAACCATTGTTTTTTCTTTGAAAGGTTCACCGGTTCGTCCGTCGTAGAGCTGGACTTTCCCGTCTTCTGGGATACCTGCTTTTTTCATAAGCTCTGAAATTTGCTCCGTTGAGAGTCCATTTAGGATAGGACTTGCCACTTTGATACCGAGTTTTGCAGCAGCACCACCAAGGTGAGTTTCGAGGACCTGTCCGATATTCATACGAGAGAGGACACCGAGCGGATTCAAGAGGATATCAACCGGTTCTCCATTTTCATCAAATGGCATATCTTCGACTGGGACGATTTTTGAAACGATACCTTTATTACCGTGTCGCCCTGCCATCTTATCACCGACTTCGATTTTTCGAGTTTGAGCGATGTAGACTTTTACTTGTTGAAATACTCCTGTTGGGAGATTGTCACCGTCTTCTCGACGAAGTACATGGACATCGATGACTTTACCACCTGATCCAGATGGGAGGATAAGAGAAGAGTCTTTTACATCTTTTGATTTGTCACCAAAGATCGCTCGGAGAAGTTTTTCTTCTGGTGAAAGCTCGACCTCACCTTTTGGTGTGACTTTACCGACGAGAATATCACCAGCCGTCACATAGGCACCGATTCGCACGATACCATCAGCGTCGAGTTCGCTGAGTTTTGCTTGACTGACATTTGGGATATCGTTGGTTGTTTGTTCTGGGCCGAGTTTTGTTTCTCGGACATCCATTGTGTATTCGTGAATATGGACTGAAGTGAAATAATCATCTTGCATAAGTTTTTCTGAGATGATAATCGCATCCTCATAGTTGTAACCATTCCATGGCATATAGGCTACTTTGAGGTTTCGTCCGACTGCAAGTTCTCCATTGTCGATAGATTGTCCGTCAGCAAGGATTTGATTTTTTTCAAATTTATCTCCTGGGTAGACACGAGCCCACTGATGTATGATATGATCGTGATTTGATCGCTCAAAAGTACGAAGTGGGTAGGTCATTTTCTTTCCATTTTTGTAGAGGACAGAAATATGTTTTGCATCAACACCAATGACTTCTCCGTCATCTTCTGCCTTGACGACATATCCTGACTCTTCACCGATAATTCGCTCCATACCAGTACCGACAACCGGCGCATCTGCTTTTACGAGTGGTACCGCCTGACGCATCATGTTTGTACCCATTTCTGCACGAGTCGCATCATCATGCTCGAGGAACGGAATGAGTGTTGTTGTTTCACTCATGAGCTGTTTTGGAGAGACATCAATATGAGTCACTTCTCGGACATAGGCAACCGTCGCTTCACTTTTTCGTCGCGCTGGAAGTCGAGTCTCTTTGAAGTTTCCGTATTCATCAGTTGGAGTATTTGCTTCGGCGATAACGAGTTTTCGCTCTTTATAGGCATCAAAATATTCGTGTTCATCAGCTAAGTATCCTCGGACTTCGATTTCATCGTCTTTTACATTTTCTTTGATTTTTTTAGCAAGAGCTGGAGTGATAAGTGTTTTTTCTGGGACGATTACACTTCCTTTTTCATCGACAATATCCTCGAGTGCAATACGATTTACTGCAGATTTTCCGTCATTTTTTACTGTGTGCAAAACTTTTCGGAAAGGAGTCGTGATAAATCCGTACTCATCAACTCGCGCATACGATGCAAAGTGGAGTACGAGACCGATATTTGGACCTTCCGGAGTGGCAATCGGACAGATTCGACCGTATTGAGTTGGGTGGACATCACGCACCTCAAACGACGCTCGCTCACGAGTCAGACCTCCGACACCCATTGCTGTCACACGACGCTTGTGGGCAAGTTCTGAAAGTGGATTTGACTGATCCATAAACTGTGAAAGTTGGTTGGTACCAAAGAATTCTCGCATCACAGCGACCATAGGTCGTGGATTGATAAATGTCCCTGGAGTCGCATCATCAAGTTCTGTAATCACGGTCATACGATCTTTTGCGATTTTTTCCATACGAGCGAGACCGACTTTTACCTTGTCATAGACAAGTTCACCGACCGATCGTACTCGACGATTTTCGAGGTGGTCGATATCGTCAGCCATAAATCCTTCTCGTCCATCGATGAGAGAAAGGAGATATTTGAGACCATAAAGGAAATCTCCGGCGATAAGGAATTGATTTGATTGGTCTGTGTCGACTGCTTTTGTGTGCTCTGGGAAGTGTGGATTAAATTTTCGATTGATTTTCATTCGAGCCACTTTTCCGAGTTCGAATTTTTTTGGATCGTAGAAAGTGGTTTGGAAGAGTTGTTCTACTCGCTCGTCCGTACCGAGGTCACCCGGTCGAAGGAGTTTATAGATAGCATACAATGCTTCCATTTGATTGGTTGTTTTATCTTTTTCGATTGTTGGAGCGATATATTTTGAAATCCATTCATCTTCTCCTTTGAAGGCATCGATGATGTCTGCATTGGTCTCAAATCCCCACGCTCGAAGAAGCACAGAAACTGGGATTTTTCGTTTTTTATCGATTTTTACATTGATGACACCTTTTTTCTCGATTTCGATTTCAAACCAGCTTCCTCGCTGCGGAATCACTTTCATCGCGTACATTCCAGGTGTTCGTGGATCTGGCGAGAAAAACATACCAGTCGATCGGATGATTTGGTTTACGATGATTCGCTCGATACCGTTGACGATAAAAGAACCCATATCCGTCATAAGTGGGATACCACCAAGATAGACATCTTGCTCTTTGATTTCACCAGTTTCTTTGTTGAGCATTTCAAATCGCGCTTTGAGTGGAGCCTCGTAGTTTAGGTTTTTTCGTTTACAGTCAAACGGAGAAAATTTTGGCTCTTCAAGTTCGCAAGATTTGTAAAAAATAGAAATTCGTTCTTCTGAGAAGTCATCAATTGGGAAAACTTCTTCAAAAGCCTGAGAAAGTCGTTTATCAAGGAAGTCCTTATAACTATCAAGTTGGACTTCGATAAGACCTGGAAGATCGAGTTGTGTACGATCCTCTGTAAAGAAATACCGTCCTTTGTTACTATATAATTCCCCAATATTTTTCGCTTGGGGTGCAACAGAAGAGGCTTTCGTCTCTTTGGTTTTTGCCATGAATAAATAAAATTTTAAATATTAAAGTTTCCTACAAATGGAAACAAAACACGAAAATTTCTCTTATCTATCAAGAGAAATAATAAAAATCTTTCTGCAATATCACTTTTTCGCGACTTCATGACAAGAGAGTCCGCATAGGGAAAAAGGATTGACAGACGATATCTCCAAAGCACAACACAATCATTTTATGAAGAATATGCGCGTATTATAGAGAAAAATTTTAAAAAAGCAAGGGGAAATTTGAGAAAATAAAAAAATAATTTGACAAGGTGATAAAAATATGATAAAATACTTATGTAAGCTAAGGGAAGTCCTTATAAAATTTTTTAAAAAGTGACGAACCAATGCTTACAATGGTTCGTTGAAATAACTTTTCCCACAGGAGGAAATCATGAGTCATCGTACCATAGAAGAACGAGTAAGAGCGAAAACAATAGATTTGCAACAGCAGTTTAAAAAAGCAGTACTTACTGTTTATTCATACAAAGATGCTGATTTACGCAAACTTAATCAAGCTTATGACGAAGGAAAATTTTCCGCTGTCGTACTCAAAACATGTATTTTGTCTCATACCGTAAAAGCGCTCTTCTCTTCATAAGCTAGGTTTCTACAAAAAAACCTAGCTTTTTCTTTTGTGAAAAATCTGGAGATTTTTCATCTCAGCTTCTCTAAGTCGTCAGCCTAGCTTCCCTATTATGTCATTCCCCAATCAAGTTGAGGACAGGCTCTGAACTTGTTTCAGGATCTCGTACAGAATTATGGAATACTTTTTAAAAAAAGAAAAAGAAAATCAGTTTGTCGGGGGTTTGGGGGTGAAAACTGTTTGAGTCAGATGAAAAT
>JAGYHI010000005.1 GCA_018457335.1 Candidatus Altimarinota bacterium
TATTTTTTACGGATTCAAAATAAGCACTTTTTTAATCCGTCAAATTTTTGAGTTTTCCTTATTCTTGTACTCTTTCCGTATGTTGCTTGGACAAACCCACTTCAATGGTCAATTACCGATAGCGAAGTTTCTATTATTTGGATTTTGCTCATAATTTTCGGTTTCGGTGGCTATATTTTTACATTGGTTTATAAGTTTTTTAAAATTGATTTACTCTTTATTGTGCTTCCTTTTTTGGTGGTACATTTTTTGATTTATTTTACACTTACAAGTGAACCTTCTTTAGCTTCTGTACTTCAAGGAAATACTCACTCTTTTTTAAGTTTTTATACACCTTCATTTTGGATTTTTGTATTTTATATGATAACTGATCCAGGCACTATTCTTAGAAATCGCTTTTCTATGGCTGTTTTTTGAGGACTTGTGGCAATTGGTTTTTATATTTTACAATATTTTATCAATGAAAATTATTCACTACTTGCTTCGCTCTTTATTTTGTCAATGCTTTTGCCAATAATTCGCTTTTTTGATGAAAAAAATCTATACAAGAAAATATCTGTCTGAAACGTCATTATAAGTTTCTTCTTTTTATTTGCTTTTGTATATTTTTTGTGTACAATCGAGAGCAAGTGAAAACCGGAACTTGTTTTTGATAATCGATGCGCCAAACTCATATGTGACAGCAGTTGGATGCCCTATAGATAATGTTTTTATTTTTTTAATTTTTCTTTTTATGATTCGTATTTTATCTGCCATTGGTGCAATTGCACTGATTATTGCTGGAGTGATGATGATGACTCAGCAGGGGATGTTTGCTCAAGATTTAAAATTTGACAAGTATGCGGACGACTTAAAGTATACAAATGTTAACAAAAATGCCTCAATTAGTATTAGTGGAAATCCTGCGAGTATTGAGGTAAAAAGTAAGTATACATCAATCAATCGTGTCAGTCATTAGTTTTTATTTTTTTAAAGTTTAATTTCTATGAAATTTTCTTCGATTTCTTTTCTTCAAAAAATAGCCGTATTTTTGCTTCTATTTTTTTGTCCATTTTTTCTATGCAGTATATATGCTGAAAATAATCTTCTTTTGAGTTCTAAAGCTAATTTATCATATTGGAATGAACCTTCAAACTACACTGAAGAAACACAGTGTATGCAGATATTATCGGATGCTATTAAAAATACTGATGATAGAGACTTAAAAGGAGTGGATCTTACCTCAGTCAATGTACCAAATAAATCTGGTATTTATGATTTATCAAAATATTTTGATAAAGAAAATAAACATGGTTTCATAGGAGCTCGATCATCTCGATATGCAGAAAATTATTTTTTTAGAGCTCGAAGAAATAATATTGGAACTATCTTGACTAATAGGAATTATATCAAATCACAAATAGTGCCTTTTGGACAAAATACGAATTTTGAATACCCACTCCAACATCGTCGTGTCAAATGACAATCCCCTGAATGAGATCAATATAAAGATTTTCGTAGTGAGCTTGTTTATACTCATCATTTAATGGATCAAAAAGGGACATTTGTCAGTTGTGGATATTTTAAAATTATACCAACTGAGGGAGGGTACTCAAATCTCGATGCAAAAAACTACAAGACAAATGGAGTTGCTGGTGGAAATTCGGGGTTTAAAATCGTAAATGAAAATCTAGAAAAAGTGGTCAACGGAAAAACGTATCGTTATCTTGTCGGAAAATCAGTAGTCCCGGGGATTGGACAAGATGATGCAAAACTTTTCACGATGAAAATTATTACAGTTGCTTTTGATAATGAGTCAAAACTATTTAATGAATATCAAACATTTCCATATCAAGTACAAGCTATGACAGATCTTGATCCACAAGGACAGAGTAATTATTCTGTAATAGAACTTCAAAAGAAATTTGTTGAACTCGTTTTAAATAAAACTTGTCTTCAAATTCCACATGGGAATAACAATCCATATCCAGCAGGATGTAACGGGGCGGCTCGAGCAAAAAAACCTGATAGTAAAGTATCTCAAAGTAAAAATCTTTTTGATTGGTTTATTCCGACAACTCACGCAGCACTCCCCCCAGAAGATATTGATCCAGATACTGAAATGCCGACAAGTGGAGCCTATGTAGGCGAGAGTATGCCATATACTCTTTTAGATAAACTTTTGCAAATTCCAGATGAAGAATTTCAGTCATATATTCGTACGGCACTTGTACCAAATATTATAGAAGTATTTAAAAGTGAAAAAGAAAGATGAGTAAAATGGGAGAGTGACTATCAAGAAAAATTCATAGCTTGTGGTATTAATTTCCAAGAAAGACTTGAGATTGTGACAGATTATCTTGAAAAAGTTGATGTAAAAAATTGGGATGTGAAAAATATTACTTGGAAAAATCCAAAGTTTGGGGATTGTATTGTGCCATACCCAGATAAAACACATCTTGATAAGGTAATTCCTGAATCATTTGCTATTAATCAACAAAATGCAAAACTCCATAATGGAGAAATTGAGATTAAAAAAATCGATGAACCTCAATTTACAGAAGAGCAACTCAAAAAAATGAAAGAAAAAGACGAAAAAGTTCACGAAGTAAATGAGAAAATCGATGCTTATTTGCAAGATTTTATAGACGGAAAAATCTCAAAAGATGAATATAACTCACTTATGAGTGGAGCTTTACAGGAGAAAACTCAAATTTTAAATGCTTTTGAAAAAGATTTTTCTGAGAAAACTCAAAAAGATACTACTCCAAAAGGAATCTTTCTTTCTTATACAGTGATTGTTGGCATCTTATTTGTAGCATTAGGAGTACTTGTTCTTGCTTTTGTATTTAAAAGAAAAAAATCATAATTTTTTAATTTTTTGACTATGAAATTCATTCGTCCAATTTTACTGGTTACCATTCTTGCTTGTTTATGTTGATTTTTTCAAATTTCATATTGATTGGAACAAGGAAACTGGAAGCCAGTATATTCCGATAAGGATTTGTCTGAATGTGGTCCATCTGATTTTATTAATATTAATATTAATGCTACATTAAATCAACAGGGAACGTTTCAAATCGAATCAGTAAAACGGAAAAAAAAGACTATTGATCTTGTAATACCAACACCTCAATTTTGGTCAGATTTATTTGGCAATTTGCAATGATTTAACGAAGATTATAAAGATCAGGTAATTTTTTCGAATAAAGAAAGTAAGACGACTATATCTGTGCCAAAACGAAATGGAAAATGGACTACATGTGTACGGTCAAAAATTGCACAAACCATTGATAAGTCAGGAATAATTAAAAAAGGGATAGAGGTAAAAAAACAGTGTACTTATAATTCAAGTTGGTGAGCAAAACGTTATAATTGTAGTTTTACAGTGAACATTGATAATATTAATTTATATACGGATGATTTTTCTTTTAAAGATTCGTTTCCGAAGCATTTTAAGAAAAAAATTGAAGCTGAGAAGAAATTTTTAAATACAATAAAGAAAAAATTAATTGCAAAATATTGAACTTTAGAAAAGGCACAAAATATTTTAAGTAAGAATCTAAAAACAAAATCTTTATCCAAGACATTAGATGTTCTTCTTAAACAAGAATATCCTGGTTTTTGGAATGATAAACAACAAATTCTACAAGAAATTTCTTCTGAAAAATCTTTAAATAAAAATCATCCTCTTTGTCAATGAAAAACTGGTTTATATACCACAAATGGTCAACCAGTAAATCTTTGTAAATTTCTAAAACTTAATTTACAAAGAATATATAGTGTAGATAAAAAAGATCAATGAGGTTTTACCGCCAAAGATATATTTGGTGATGATCTTTATGAGTTTGTAAAATATAAACGAGCAACTTATATGTATGATGATCGTGCTCCACATTGTGCATCTGATAAAACCGGATCGCAACTCGTATATGATACTTGAGCTTCATTATTTGATAAGTCAAATATATATAATGGTGATTGGACATATAAAAATGTGAATTTTAGATTTAAGTGTGATGATTCGTTTGATAAATTTGGCCAGCTTTCCGGATGTAAAGAATCATATTCTCAGTGGGCTATGTTGGATAAAATTAATACAAGCACGTCACAGTATGTTATTTTTGAAGATAATCTTCAAAATAAAGGAAATACACAATGTGATATTAAAAAAATACTAATTGATAAACAAAATCCAGAAATAGATATCAAACTTGATGTGAATGATGATTTGATATGAGAACCTATTAATTTTACTTTTACAAGTTCTCTTCAGCCAGCCACAGAATCAACTCCTGCTCATAGCTCTGGATCGTATACTATCTCTATGTATGCAAATCCTTTGAAATTATCAGGGTATATGCAAGAGGCTGCTCAAAATTCAGGTGTAAAATCTGTATCTTTTACTGGATATAAGACTAAATGAAGTCCCTATACGACTTGTTCTTTTACAGAAAAAAAGTCTACAAGTTCTATTTTTTCAGTGAGTCATGATATAAAAAACTTTAATAAACTCACCTGAGATCAAAATGAAAGTACTCAATATCCTTTTAATATGTTAGTTTCACAAACAGAAACAGAGGGGTGTTATCGATTGATATTAGATGTGAAAGATTATGCTGGAAATATTCTGACTCGTACTTTTGATGTCGCAGTTGTCCCAAACCTCGATCTAAAAACAACGCTTACAAAAACGTCAAAAGATCCTGTCTATGCAAATCACCTCGATACTCATAATTTTACTGTTGAAATTAAGGATAAATGGAAAAATTCGATTCATGATAAAAAATTTGTTAATTTACAATATAAGGGGGAAGATATAAAATTATCAAATCAAGACAAAACAGCACTTACTCTTGAATATAATGAGAATACTCCATCAAATGAATGAGGAAAAGTAGATTTTAGTTATAAATCTTATATGCCAGGAAAATTAGAACACAAATTTTCAGTGCAATATCAAGAGTGGGATAAAAAATATAAATCTGTTTGAGGCATAAAAACAATTTCAATACAAAATGATAAATTTAGTGATTTTAAAAAACTCTATACTTCACAGATAGATTTTGCTTCAGGTGGTACTATTAAATCTGATCCAGTGATAGCAAAACTTACTATTGGTTCAAATAATGAAATATTAGTAAATGAGAACAAACAAGAAAAAGCAAGATTGGATGAAATTATAAAAGAGACTATTAAGGTAAATAATACAAAGATTACTCCTCCAGAAGACGGAAAAGATGTCACAAAATATCCATATACATTTTTAAATCCTGCAAAATGTCAGTTCAAAAATGCTGATTATAAAAGTATTTGTTTTTATGCACAAGCCTTGCTTGGAATTACCGCAAAAAATGAGCTTAATATTTGGGCGCGACCGATGATTTCGTATAAATTTAAGAATGGTCCTTTTGTAAAGTATCAACTTTCTCCAACTCCAACTGGATATACAAATGAGCCAGTTACACTCTCTGGTGGAACACTTAATGGTATCTATATTGGTGGTCAGCAACGATCAAATGGAAAAGATGGAATTGTCTCAAATATGGAAAATATCGGAGGACTGAAAGGTTTTGAATTTACAAATGCTATCAGAAAACAAGTGGCACTTGTAACAAGAAATCGAAAAGCAAATGACGGAAAGGTGATTGGAAAAGTTTTGTATGTTTCTGGAGATAAAAACTTAAATGATTTACTATCAAAAGATTGGGAGACGGTAATTGTAGAAAATGGGAATCTCACAATTGATGCAAATCTTGAAAATCGTGACAACCCAAAAGGAATTATTGTCACTTCTAACTCAAAAAATACAGGAAATATTTATATCAAACCTAATGTCACAAAACTTTCAGCGTTTATCTATGCTGATGGTTCTGTTGAGAGTGTTGATATAAATGGTGATGTATTTAAAAAATCTGATATTTCGCGTACAAAATCACTCACAAAACAACTAATGATTTATGGAGGGCTTCTCTCTAAAAATACAATCGGTGGAGCAATTCTCGGAAAACTTGGTGAGAAATATATACTCCCAGGTGGAAAATCTACTGATAATCTCGATGAGGCTGTTCGATTTGATCTTTCCTTCCTTCGAATGTATAATTATGGAAAAGATGGATCAACTAAATGGTCAAAGGATAATGATGATAAAAAATGGCATCAAGGACACAAGGAATCAACTGTAATAATTCCAAATCCAAAACTTATCTCAAATCCGCCAGCAGTCTTTAATTTTAAAGAATAAACGGAAGACAAGTAAAAAATCCTACAAATTTGTAGGATTTTTTATGATGGTAATTTTTAAAAAAGGTTGGACATCGTTTTTTAAAATTTTTTTTACTCTCTAAATATCATCTTTTTTAACTCTTTATACTTTTTCTCATTAAGTCTTGCTTCGTAAATCATAGATAGGAGATTCCAGTGGTGTGCAGCAAATTTTGGATTACTAGAAAGATTGAGAAACTCATCAAAATTGACTTCAAAGGTTGAGATTTTTTCTCCGCCATCTGGGGTGATTTCTTGGATTTTTTTGCATCCGTGAGCTATAAAATAATGGACATACATTACAGTATTATCAGTCCCATCAAATCGAAACCATGACTTCCAATTGTCTGATACAAATCCTGTTTCTTCGAGGAGTTCGCGTTGGGCACAGAGAAGGGGTTTTTCATTAGGACTGTCGAATCCGCCACCCGGAAGTGATATAAAAGGTTCTCTTGTTGGTTGAGTTTGCTCGGTGAGAAGGATATTTCCGTTTTCTAGAATCGGAAGCACAAAGGCACCATCTAAAAACCGTGTTCGTTCAAAACGTGCAATAGAACCATCATACATTTCTTGATCCCACTGAAAAATGCGGCTTCGAACTCATTCAAAGACGCATTCTGCATGGTTGGGAATTTTATGGTGATTTGCCTGATTATTTTGCATTTGTATCGATTCTATTATAGAGCGGAGGATATTTTTCTATAAATTCAAAACTGTCAGGGGTCACGTTTATTTGTTCTTCTATACTCATATTTTCATCAAAAGATGTACTCATACGAGTGAGAAATTCGCTCATTTTTTCTGTGAAAAATGGCATGAGCATAAGAGCAATTTTTCTAAGGTGTACAGCGAGCGTATAGAGGATGGTTTCAAATTTATCTGCTTCTGTTTCGATATCTATCTTCCAAGGAGTAGTCTCATCGAGGTATTTATTGAGTTCGTCGGTGTAGGTAAATATACTATCTAGAGTATCTTTGATTTTATATGCATCCATTGATTCTTTGTAAAAATCAAATTTTCCATTGCCTATATTTTCATCACTCTCTATTTTTTTTGTGAGTTTTCCGCCGATTTTGAGAGAGAGTGCATTACATCGAGAGAGGAGATTTCCAAGATTATTCGCAAGTTTCGCATTATAAGTTAAGATTGCTTGTTCTCGATTAAAATCTCCATCTTCTCCGATAGGGAAGGCTGTCATCAGGTAGAGAAGAAGTGCATCTCGACTATACTCATCACAGTATTCTACAGGGTCGATGACATTTCCGATAGATTTTGAAATTTTCTGTCCATCAAGCGTAAAGTGTCCAGTTGTGAGGATTTTTTTTGGGAGTTCGTATCCAGCAGACCAGAGCATTGCTGGCCAGAAAATCCCATGAAATCGGATGATATCCTTTCCGATGACGTGCATATCTGCTGGCCACCATTTTGGCTCGTCATCTTGACAAGCTGTCAAATAACTAAAAAGTGCATCATACCAAACATAAGTGACTTGACTTTTATCAAATGGAAGCGGGATTCCGACCGTATTTCCTTCGCGAGAAATCGAGAAATCTTCGAGTCCATTTTTGACAAATTCGATGATTTCATTGTATCGATTGCGAGGCTGAATCCAGTCTGGATTTTCTTCATAAAATTTAAGAAGTCTGTCTTCATATTTTGAAAGTTTGAAAAAATAATTTTCTTCTTCAATTTTTGAGACTGGTTTTCCTGGATGATCTGGACACTCTCCATTTTGTAGGTCACTTTCTTTTTTGAAGGCTTCACATCCTACACAATACAATCCTGAGTATTTCCCTTTGTAAATATCGCCATTTTCGTAGGCTCGGGCGAGTATTTTTTGAACATATTCTTTGTGATTTTCTGAAGTGGTACGAATAAAATTAGTATAACTCATGTCGATTCCGTCCCAGACAGCTTTGTGTTTTCCGGCCATCATATCTGCATAATCCGTTGTAGACATACCGAGTTTTTCGGCAGATTCGACGACTTTTTGAGAGTTCTCGTCGACCCCAGTTGTGAATTTTGAATCAATTCCAGAGTACTTATGATACCGAAAAAAAATGTCTGCAATGAAAGAACTGTACGCGTGTCCGACATGAGGGACGCCATTTGAATAATAAATTGGCGTGGTAATATAAAAAGACTTTTTAGACATAAAGGGGAAAATTAAAAATACAACTATTCTTCTTCATCATTGAGATGTTTGAGGATTGGGCTAAATCGTACATATTCAAAAACTTGAAGCCCAAGATATCGCCCCACGAGAATATTAAGAAAGATGATACCAAAAATCAGATCTGGATAAGAAATCAAGAAGTATTGGATAGTCTGGTAATTAAGGATAAAATAAGCAAGTCAAGTAATAATTGCAAATTGAAAAAGCGTAAAAAACCAACTTTTTGTAAAAAATTTTCCTCCATCTTGAAAGACTTTTTCAGCAATAAATAAACTTGCAATCAATGGTACAATAATTAAGTTATTACGAAATGCATCGTACGTAAAAATATTAAATTCGAAGATATTATCAATACCGAGAGCAAGTAAAATTAATAAAATATAAATACTAATCAGAAGTGCACGACTTGCATTAAAAAGAAGACGCATCCATTTGTTTATCAAATAAACGAGTCAAACCGCAAGAAAAGCAATCACAAAAAAGAGGAGAGATAATCTCAATCCAAGATGTGTTAAAATGATAGCAAACAGAATAGGATAATAAATTCCAAAAACATAAAGCCCAATGACCTGTTTGAAGACATTAAAAATAAGAGCAATAGTAGTGAGAACAAGTAAAAATCCGAGAAATTGATAAGAAATTCCACTATAAGCGAGAAACTCAAGGAAACTACTGAGTGTAAAAAATCCACCTTGTTTTTTGTATGAAAGTATTTTTCCATCAGAAAAAGTGAGATTTTTACGAATTGACCATTGACTTAGAAGTCCTGAAAGTTGACTCTCATTAAGAAGCGATACTTCTTTTGCTTTTATCTTAGAAAGAGGAAGGGCAAGGACTTTTGAGAGGAAGGCGTGTGAGTACTTTGAAATGATATAGATTCTTTTTTGAGAAAAATCTACTTTTTTGATTTTTTGAAGGGTTTCGATTTGAGAAAAAGTATTTAAGATGTCTCAATGTCCAAAAATAATTATATCACTTTCATCAAAATATTTCCAATAATGCTGGAGTTGTTCAGATGTAATCTTACTTCCAATAGGAAAATACTCAAAAAGAATATTATTGACTTTAAATTGATTTTTAAAATCTGCTCCGTATGTATCACCTTGATCCTGAGCATTGAGATAGGTGATTACAGAGTTGTAAACTTGTACAGGTAAAATAATCGATCCTGTACATTTTGCTTCTTCAGACTCTATAAAATCTGCTTGAATGGTATAATTTCCTGCTTTTTGAAAAATCTGAAGCGATTTATTTTTGGTTGAATTATTTTTTATTGGATTCTTTCCAAGAAGTGTTTGGAATTTAATGCCAGAATTAATGACTTCTCATTTTGAATTTAAAACTTTATATTCATAAGGTGTGTTGATTTTCGTGTTGGTTGGTCATTCTATTTTATAGAGATTTTCACAGGTTTCCAATGGTAATGTTTGTGTATTATCAGATATACTACTACCAGTATTATTTATACTTGTGCCTGTATTTTCTTGAGCAAAGGAAATAAGAGGGAAGAGAAGAAAAATAAGAGAAAGAAAATATTTCATAAGAAATTAAAGTTTAAAGAGTATCGAAAAAGGTAAGATCAGAAAGTTTGATTTTTCATTTGAAGAGTTTTTTAGTATCGCCACCACTGTCAATCCATTGTTTTGTACGTATATAACCATCTACATATATTTTATCTTTCCAGTAAGTAGTACCTCAGTGTGTACTGTTTCCATCACAAAGTCATCGCTTGAGACGAAGTGTATGAGCAAAAATCTCTGAAAATGTTTTATGTGGGAAGATTGATTTTATAAAATTTGCACTTTCTACAAATGACATTGTATCTATTTCTGATAAAACATAATAATTGAGATACATCGTGTCTTTTTGATATTTTTCTGGGAGAGATACGAGAGAATTATAGATAGCAAAACCTTCTTCATCGCCTAGATAGTATCCAGTTCCACTCTTGAGTATATTGAGTCCTTCTTTTTCACCAGCCAGATAGCGACGGAGGTGGGTTCCAATTTCATGATCGAGAATTGCTTGCATTTCTTTTTCTCGTATGACAGCTGTATGAGAAATATTTATTGTTGGCGTATTGTTTTTATAAGAGATTGCCATCCTTGAAAATGTCGTCGTAGAAATATTTATTGGAATTTCACGAATATTTTTATTTTTTAGATATTCGGAAATTTGACTTGATATTTCATCTATTGAAAGGATTTTTCCAAGTATTTTGCGTTTTTCTTTGTTTCCTCCTTTTTGTTTTGAAAATACAATCTCTTTGGAGAGTGCTAAATTTTCTTTATTAAAATCTCAAAAAAGTCGCATATTTGCTTCGTGCATTTTTTCATAATCCTGGAGTTGATAGGCTTCTATAAAAAATAATCTATCTTTAATTTCATTGAGCTTTTCTTGATAGAGTGGCAAAAGGGGTTCTTTTTTAAGGTTTGGATTTTCTAAATATATTTCCATTTTTTTGATTTCATCTTTGAAAAATTCGATACGTTGCTGGGAATATGTTTTATAAGTAAAAGTAGGATTATATTCAAAAGGATTTGCAAGGAAATTATCTTGTTCTTGATAATAATTTGTCGGTCGAAGAAGTCGAGAAATTGATATTTTTTTTCCAAGTACTTTCATATTTTCATCGAGCTGAAGGAGTTCTTCTGACCATTTTGCTGGTTTTGGAGTGATGTGTGAAACTCTTTTTGGATTAATAAGGCAATTTTCAAGATTATCTTGCCCTAAGATAATAGTCTTTTTTTCTGTTTCAAGTGTTGATTGTGAATGTATTTTGAGCTGTCATCATTTTGGGAGTTTGACAAAAAATTCATCTCAGAATTGTTTTCTAAGATCTGAAGAAATTTGTGTTTGTAGTTTATTTATATTAACTCGTAAATCAATTTCTTGCCCATTAATAGAAGCTTTTTGAGACAAAAATAAAATGTGTTTTCCTCCAATCGAACTGATAGTTTCTGTATGAAAAAGAGATTTTGCGAGTTCAACTCATTTTTCTGGCGATGTGACTTTTATTTTTTCGATTTGATTGAGTCTGGAAGCAAGTGGGACGAGGTTTACATTTTGGATTTCGAGTCAGCCACGAGCATTTATTTCGAGGAGTCTTGGTCCATTTTTTGTGATAACCCAGTCAAGAGCGAGGTATCCAAGGTTTGTATAAAGTTGGATTTGTGAAGAAAACAATAAAATATTATCCCAATAAGGAAGACTTGCATTTTGTAAAAATTCATAGCCTTTAGGAAAAGAATGCGTATAACTTTTACTGTGCTGAAAAAAGCTTGTAATGCTTCCTGTAGCAATATCAAGTCAAAGTCAGATACCTCACAAAGCAAGATTAGCTTTTCCATCAGAGAGCTCTGTTGGCATACGCACCATGGCAGTTACTGGGACATAATTGCAGATAATGAGTCGAATATCAGCAAGTCCGTGCCGACAAAATTTTGCAAATTCTTTTCATGGAATAAGCATTTCTTCGATAACAACTGTATCTTTACCATGAATCGAAAATGCTCCTTGGAGTATATCAAGCATATGAAGCTCTAAGTCTTCAATCGACCATTCACGTCCACTCGCAATGTATTTTCATTTTTTATTCTTCTTGACCACGAGAATTCATTTTCCTTTACTCCCCATGCTCGGCTTAATAACAAATGCATCAGCATTTATAGAATCAAGTGAAAAATTTTTAAGCTCTTGATGTGTTTTGATGATAGCATAATTTTGTGCAAAAGGAATTCCTCGAGGTTCGAGAAATTCTTTTGTTTTTATTTTATTGTCGGCAAGTTTAGTAAATTTTCATTTATTTTTGAGGCGGATATACTTGAGATTTCGAGCATTTTTTCCAAGTACACCGTGCGAGAACCATTTCATAAAAAAATCAGTATTAAAATATACTGGATATTGTAGTTTCTTTTTATTTTTTGTCAATTTATTTTAGATAAAAATATCGTAATATTCTGATAAAATAAGAGTTTCTTGATTTTTTTTAAAAAAAAGATGAAAAAAATATTGACTTTTTCGAGAGTTTTCATATCATACACAGCACTGACTCGTTATATTCCTCGGTAGCTCAGCGGTAGAGCAATTGGCTGTTAACCAATAGGTCACTGGTTCGAATCCAGTCCGGGGAGCCATCTAAATATAAAAAAACTCATTCTTTATTGGATGAGTTTTTTATTTTGCTTTTATGTCTTTTATAGCTCTGCTATGTGCCAGCCAGTATCATCTTGCACCTCGATGAGTATCTTTCCATCATAGCCAAAAAATGGCTTCATTTTGATGTTTTTCCAGATTTTTGGTAGGAGCTTTCAGCGCTTGTTTATCTGATATCCGTCATCTTTTTTTTGTATTATCATAAAATATTCAGGGTGGGTGACATCAAAGAAAAAGTGCAGGTTTTGGGCGTCTTGTAAATCATAAGGAAGTGTTCTATGTGTGATTAATTTTTTAGTATTGCGATATATTTGCCATTTTTCATTTTTGAAACCCATGAAAATCACACCATTTTCATCAGCTTCGAGTTGTGGTTGGAGGATTTGTTTAAAACCACAAAGTTCTCATTGGTATCGGGTTATGATACATATATTTTTCTCACCTGGATATTTTGCAAAAAAAACATACCCATCATCATCATTTTGCAAAAAAGCTCTCAGAAGAGTGCCGTATTTTTTTGTGGTTGCATTATTATTAAAATATACCGAAAAAGTATCATCATCATTTTTTTTAGTATACCATACATTTTTACCATTACTAAAGAAATGTACGGGCACAAATTCTTCTGATCCATCAAAAAGAGTACCGTTTTTATATATTTGATACTCATTGTCCCTATTTTTCTTAGCAAGAAGAATGATGCTACCTGTTTTTTCATCGATTGCATATTTTCTGATATGAAAAAATTCTACCAAAAATGGAGTGGTATTTTTGTAGAGTGTTTGTCGAGATTTATCGGCCCCAATCCAGTATATATCATCTTTTTTTTCCTGTACACTGAGGATAGTTTGATAGGGGAGTTCCAAGGTGAGTAGGGCGCCTGACTGCGTTAAGACATAGGTTTTATCTTCACTACTAGAGATGATATGTCGATCTGAGAAGTAATGTATTTTACTATGTTTTTTATTTTTTAACAAAAGATCGTCCCCCTGAATGATAAAGTTTGCATTTCTTGTATAAAAAATTTGATCTGGAAAAGTTTTAGAAATATTTCTTTTTGGATATTGTATATAGCCAGTAGCAGTTTTTCCGATAAAACTGATCTGATCTTTTGATCTTGTAAAAGTAAAATTATCGATTTTTTGAAAAGCAGGGGAGAGTGTGACTCCACTTTGAGTCTGTATAGTCTCTTTGTTAAAAGTTTTTTCGAGGATGTGACTCGATTTATAAGTGTTTACTTGAGAAATATAAATAATTACTGCTGTAATTATCGTAAGTACAAGGGTTCATGATACACTAATTATCGTATCAAAAAATTTATACGGATACTGACTTGAGTGTCTTTTTATGATATGTATACCATATATGAGTGTTATGAATCCGACTCATAAAAATATCCATCACCATGAGAGAGAATTCATATACTGTCCCCGATTTGACTGGACAAAGCCACCAAGTGTCAAAAATAGGAAAACAATCACATGAATCAGTATAATTATTCCTATGATTTTTGCAGCCTGACGTAAATGAAATCATGCACATAAAAACAAAAGAATATTCAATCCTAGGAAGCTATATGTCAAAAAAGATAAATTTGTCATAGCATAAGGAATTCCACTTATAGAAGCACTTTCTACTCATGGAGCGAGCATAGCAGTGAAAAAACTCAGCACCGCAAGCATAACTATATGTGTATATGAAAAAAACATAGATTTTCTTAAAGAAGCTGTTTATATAGTACTTATTTTTTAAAAAATGTAAATAGTTTTTCAAGATTTTAAAAAAATCCTTAACAAAAGATTAAGGATTTTTAGTAAAAAGGAATTATATCTCTGTTTTTCCACCCATAAATGGTACGAGAACTTCTGGGATTTTAACATTTCCTTCGGCTGTTTGGTAGTTTTCGATAATAGCAATCAAACATCGTCCAATAGCAGTGACGGTTCCATTGAGCGTGTGTGCAAAAACCGTTTCATTTTCGTTGTTTTTACATTTGATACCGAGTCGTCGACTTTGAAATTCTCCGACATTTGAACAACTCGTCACTTCACGATATTTGTTTTGTCCTGGCATCCAAGCCTCGAGATCGTATTTTTTCATCGCAGGATTTCCGAGGTCACCACTGGCGATATTGACTTTTTGGTATGGAATACCGAGGTCTTCCCAGACTTCTTGCTCGACTCCAGACATAAAATCATGCATTTTTTTTGAGTCTTCTGGTTTACAGAAAGTGACCATTTCTACTTTATCAAATTGATGTCCGCGTAGGATTCCTTTCATATCTTTTCCAGCGCTTCCAGCCTCTCGTCGGAAGCAGGCACTGTATGCAACATATTTTTTTGGCTCTGAAAGGTCGAGTGTTTCCCCCATATGATAGCTGGTTACAGGGACTTCACTGGTACCGACAAGATAGAGGTCATCATCTCATGGGTTGACCGCGTAGATACCATCTTCGTCTGCTGGGAAAAATCCAGTTCCAAACATCGCTTTTTCTCGTACGAGTACTGGTGGGAGAATCGGAGTAAACCCTTTTGAAATAAGTTTTGTAATTGCAAAATTCATAATCGCCATCTGCAAAAGGACGACATCTCCTTTGAGGTACCAGAATCGTGCCCCAGAAACCTCAGATCCTTTTTCAGTGTCGATCCAGTCTTTTGCTGCACCGATTTCGTAGTGAGCTTTCGGTTCAAAATCAAATTTTGTCTTTTCTCAGAAAGTGTATTCGACCACGCCATCATCCTCTGTTGGTCCGATAGCAGTCGTCTCATCAAGGAGATTTGGAAATTTATAGTATTCTGTTTTCCAGTTAGCCTCGATTTCGTTTTGTTCTTCTTCGAGGACTTTTAGATCATCTGATACTTTCTTCATTTCCGCGATTTTTGCAGGTTTTTCGTCGTTTGAGAGGGTAGGAATTTCTTTACTGACTGTATTTTTGAGAGCGCGAAGCTCATCAGTTTTGATGATAAGCTGTGTTCGTTTTTTGTCAAGCTCAAGAAAGGCTTCGACATCGAGTTTCATATTTCGTTTTTGGATGATATCCTTTACGAGTTCAGGGTTATTTCGGATGATTTTTATATCAAGCATAATTAAGTATTTTTAAAAAATAAAAGAAAAATAAGAAAAATTAAGAACTTAAAACATGTATCCCCGAAGGGAAAAATTACAAAAAATCATCGATGCAATTCTACGAAAAATAGTATACATAAGAATACTGTATATAAAATATACCGTTTAGTATATAGAAATGAATAAATTTTTCAAATTTTTTTAAAAAACTCTAAAAAAATTATTATATTTTACATTTTAAAGCATTGTATTTGTGGCTTCTCGATTTGCTTTCCATTCTCTAAATTCCTTTTCTGCTTGTTTTCTTTGAGCTCGATAGTCTTCAAAAAAAGTATCATCAAGTCCATATTCTTCTAAAAAATCTTGTCGTGTATTTTTCCAAGCGGTTGCATGGGCTCCGAGCTCACATATATGGAGGCTTTCTTCATTTTCATCAGGAGCAAGAGAGATAGTCTCATTAGTTGGATGTGTATTACTAAAATCGCAATCTGTCATAACAACACGACCATCTTGATATATGGCATCATAATTAAACTCAGAATTTTTCTGAGTATTTTTTTTATCTTGTGAAGACATATAAGTAAATAGATAAGTATACGCTTATCAGTATACTCGTATTTATATATTTTGTCAATTTTTCTCTTTATTTTTTGTATACAAAATTTATAAATACAAATATTCGCAAATAAAACAGATTTTATCATAATAAAGTTTGTATTCTCTGAAAATATAAATATAATCAATGTATACATTTTTCTCTTTTTATGAGTATACAATCTAAAATAAAGAATTACATCGCTCGCTATGCTCCATCATACAAAAAACTTTTTACTTATCTTGAAAAAAAGCGTGTAGAAGACCCAAAAGACTTTATTGCGAAAATTGGCTATAAGGAAACTATGATGCTTGATGCCTGGCTTAATACCTTTATAAATCAATGAAAGTCGATACAAGAAATCAAAATAAAACTTTATAAAAAAGAGTTTGAAAAAGAGAATATAGAGAAATATGTAAATATGTATATTTCACATTTACAAGATTGGGTGCAATATGAAGAAAAAATCAGACAAAAAATCGAAACTTTTATTTATCGCAAAAAGTCGCAAAAAGAAATACAGATGCTTTTGCAAGGGCAGTTCCCTTATTTTTCAGAAGAAATCAAGGAAATACTCCCGGAATATAATGATAATTCTAGTTTTGATTTCTATGTGCAAAAATATGCAATAAAATATAATACAGAAACTTTTGAATGAAAACAAAAATATATACAAGCCTTGATGCGACGCGGATTTGAGTATAAAAAAATCCAAGATTCACTCGATAAAGATTTGTAAGAATACATTTTTTTCGTATACTTACTATCAAATTTATTGTACTTAATTTTTTAAAAAATATGTTTCACTGTACTTCTTGTAAAGGAAAAACACCTCGATGGGCAGGAAAGTGTCCTCAGTGTAATGAGTGGAATACACTCGAGGAAATAAAAGATATCACCCCAAATAAATCATCCATTTCTGGAAAAATACGCGAAACTCATACAATTGACTCAGGAGCGACCCTTAAAGATACACGGTATCCGAGTAGTTCTGGTGAGCTTGATACGGTACTTGGTGGCGGACTTTCTCGTGGTTCGCTTGTTTTGCTTTCTGGTGAACCAGGAATCGGGAAATCGACGCTCGCCCTCCAGATGAGCCAATGGTATGCGACTAAAGATCTAAAAATCCTCTACGTATCGGGCGAAGAACATAGATCGCAGATATCAGCTCGGGCTCATAGACTCGGAGTTGATCATGAAAATATTCATTTGTTGACAGAGAGTGATTTTGATGATATTTTTCGATCTATCGAGGGGAGCGATGCTGACATTGTGATTATTGACTCACTTTCTGTGCTTTCATCTTCTTCTTTGGATGGGGCTTCTGGGAGTATTTCTCAGATTCGACTGATGACGGAGAGTTGCATGCAGTTGGCAAAAAAATCAGAAAAATCGATTATTTTGATAGGACACATCACAAAAGATGGTTCGATTGGTGGACCAAAATCCCTCGAACACTTGGTTGATGTGGTACTTTTTCTCGAAGGAGTGCGCACTGAAAATTATCGGATTCTTCGGTCATTTAAAAATCGATTTTGACCGACGGATGAGGTGGGGATTTTCCGAATGGAATCAAAAGGGCTCATCGATATGCCAAATCCTGGAATGGAGTTTATCGAGCCAGAAAATTTCAATCTCCCTGGAAGTGCTCTTACACTGACACTCGAATGAAATCGTCCAATTTTGATAGAGATAGAGGCATTGACGACTTCTACAAAATTTGGCTATCCAAAACGCTCTGCACGAGGTATCGTCTGAGGAAAACTCGATCTCCTTATTGCGGTAATGTCAAAATTTGCAAAAGTAAAACTTGATAGTTATGATGTCTATCTCAATGTGGCGCGGGGACTGAAAATCACAGAGCCGGGAGTAGATTTAGCTTGTATCTGAGCTTTACAGAGTGCAAAAAAAGGCAATTCTAATGGGAAAACGCTTTTTTTCTGAGAAGTATCTTTGACAGGGGTTGTAAAAAATGTTTTTTTACTCGAAAAGCGTCTATATGAAGCGAAAAAGCTCGGTTTCGAAACAGCATATATTCCAGATTCTTTTCAAGGAAAAGTGCCAAAATGATTGAAAGTAATTCGAGTGAAGCGTATTAACGATTTGGGGGTGTAATTTTTTGAAGATAATCCTTGATTTTTTTAGATATTTTTGTATGATGTTTGTATATTCCTTGATTTTCTTTTTTTATTTTTATGAAACGAGTTCATTTTCTTTTATTTTCCATCATTGTCTTTACTTTTTCAGTATCGCAAACTTTTGCAAATATAGAAAATGTTCAAGAAAATCAGAAAACCTCTTTTTTGCAAATCCTCAATCCCTTTTGGCAAGTTCCTAAACTTGATTCTACACCGTCTATATTCACGATTAATTTACCGATTGAAAATACAGGAAAAGTGAGTATTATCCCAACTGGAAAGATTACGATTCTTAATGAAAATGGCGAGCAAGTTAAAAATATTGCTATCGATGGAAAGCGTGATGATTTTGGAAACTTAATCGAGCAAAAAATTGTTGACTATATCCCTATCAATCCAGAAGGACAAAAAGTGCCCGCTGGTCAGAGTCTTGATATTAAAGTAAAATGGAAAGGAATTGCTCAGAAAACTGAAAATGAAGGGATTTCGACAATCGAATTTCTATCAATTATGCCAAACAGTCAAAAAGTACCAAAATTTTCCTTTTGGGAAAAGCTGATTACAATTGAACATTATAAAAATTTTATAGCCCGGGTAGATATTGAGTATAAAGACTTATGATTGGGGAATATTTTGCAGAAATCCATAAATTTTCCAATCCAAATTTCATATTTGGAGATTAAAAAACAGATAAATTGGAGTTTTATTTTTATTGTAATTTGAGGAATTTTTCTCTTTTTTGGGATTTTAATTCCAGGGCATCGTGAGAGGGTAAAAGAGAAAAATAAAGAAGCTATTAAAAATCTCGAAAAAGATACAAAAGAAGTACTCTCAAAGATCAAGAAAAAATCTAAGTCAAGTGGCACGAAAAAAATGCAGAAGAAAGTGAAAAAAATTAAAAAATTATCAAATTAAAATGTAATAACAATAAAAAAATCTTTCCAAATTGGAAAGATTTTTTTAGTAAAGTAGTATTTTTTAGATGAGTGCATCAATCACTTCTTTTCGAAGTGTAGAGAGGATAGCCTTCTGGTTTTGCATTGCGTCAATTTCTGTGTAAGGAAGGGTTTCGTCTTGGAAAACTCGTGTATAGGTATCAATGATTTTTCTTTGCGTCTCTTCGATAAATCGTTTTTTGTCATTTCGAGTCATCTTTTTTCCATCTGATGCATAGACAAGTGAATTGATGAAGTGAAGCGCGAGGAGCGTCCCGTCAAGTTTTGTTTTTTTGAATTTTTTCCCGAGAATTTCTTTTTGCTCTTGAGTTGATCGGATTTGGAGTCGTCGTAGTGATTCTTCTGGTGCGACGGTGAAATAGACTGTGTGAGCCATATCAAAGAGCTCTTTATAAATCGTATTTCTCCACCAAAGTAATCCTTGTCGAATCTGAGTATCTGTCATACCAATCATAAGTCCTCGTACGAGAAGTGTCTGAATCCCGCGATCCATGAGGACGATTTTTCCTTGTTTGAGGGCTGGGATGATTTCTCGCTCGATACGATAGAGCAGGTCGGCCGTCTGCATAAAAAGCGAAGTTTCTGGCAAGATTCGAGCCTTAAATTTTTTCAGGCTTTCATTTTGGTGCATGAAGTCAGAAATTACCGGAGCAGATTTCCAGCTTGATATTGCTACAGATTTCCCCTCTTTTTCGAGTGCTTTTTTGAGTGCATTGACTTGAGTTGATTTTCCACTTCCATCTGATCCCTCAAAAACAATAAGAGTTCCAGGGAGGGCGTGACAATTTGAAATATTTGGTCGCATAATAAGTATTTTTTAAAAAAATTGATATGAAAATTATGAGTTGTAGTGAGGCCCCATAAGTCGGACTTCGTATTTTTTCTCAAAGTATTTTGCTATTTCATCGATAAATATCGGAGTTGTCTTGTAGACTGGCTCAACACCGTCCATTACATACATTCCATTTTGTTCTGCCAAAATGTCATATCCTTCGATGATTTTTGTTTGAAATCCTTTAAAACTCTCGATAATATTGTCTGAATAGCGCGCGTCCATACCAGCTTCGTAGTGTTTGAGAGGGTTTCGTCCGATGGCGCGCTGACAAGCAACTTCGACTGGTACCCGGAAGTAAAATGCCATATCAGGGACTGGGAAGTAGAGGTCATAAAATGGTTTTAGGTGTTCCATTTTGAGTCCACGAGCGTACCCACGAGCGAGTGCTGTATACATGTATCGGTCACAGAGTACGACCATACCAGCTTTGAGGGCTCATCGGATTTGAGTGATATATCGCTCGATAAAATCTGACGCATAAATCATATCAAATACTGCTGCAGGCATGTATGGATCAAATTTTTTGAATCGTTTTTGCATTGGATGAATCATCTCTGATGAATTCCATTCACTATGTACACAGAAAAATCCATTTGATTCGAGAAGATTTTTCGCGACGAGAAGTTGGGTAGATTTTCCACTTCCGTCTGATCCCTCGACGATAATGAGAGTTCCTGGTCGCTCTTCGGTTGAAAAAAAGTTTTTTTGGACTTCTACTTTTTTTGTTGTTTTTCGAGGTGTGCATTTTTTTGTGAGTGCATTTACTGTCGGCTTTTTTTTGAGAGCCGATGATTTTTTGGTATTTGCAGTTTTTGCTGGCATAAAATTTTTCAGAAAAAATAAAGAAAGAGAATACATCTCCATGTACCATCGTAGTATACCATTTTTTCTCGTTTTCGTCAAATATATTCTCTATTTTTTTGTGGAAAATTTTTATAAATATGTTGTACTATATTTATTTTTGTGCTCTTTTTTTCATTTTTTTCTTGGAGTTGGCTTGTATATCAAATAAATCTAAAATATACTCTAATAAGTATTTTTAAAGGAAAAAATTATCTAAAATATTTTTTGTGCTTTCATTTGAATTATACAAGGCTCAAATCATTTCTTGACATTTTTTTTGATTTTCAAAGTCATATTTTTCATATACACTTGAGAGTATTAAAATCGCTTCCTGACGAGAATAATTTGCGCTATAAAGATGATAAATCCACTGGCTTGGATTTTTTGGATCGAAATTTTCAAGAAGTTTTTGTGTGCTTTCATCGAGAGAAGTGGATTCTGATGTATCTCAAAATTCAAAGATTCGTGAACGAATTGTATCGAGTAGTTTTTTTGTACTGGCAACTTCCAAAATAATAACCGCATGAGCTGGTGTATCTTCGAGGAGTTTGAGTATTGCATTCATCGCACTGAGAGTAGCAGTGTCGAAATGTCGAAGTATAAAAATATGCTTTCATTCATATGGCTTCATTTCTGTATCGATGATACATTTTCGCACTGTGTCGACATTGAATTCTTTTTTTCATTCTGGAATGTCATAAATAAATACACTATGAATTCCTTGTGAATTAATCTCATCAAGTGATGAAATATCTTTATTAAAAAGGGTATTTATCGTGTAGAGTAAAGTATTTTCATTCATACTAGCACTTATAGTTGGAGAGTTACTCTGAATGCTCTGTATGTATTTTTTGAGTTGATTTTGTGACATAAAGTTGAAAAAAATGATACTTTCTGTATACTCATTTTTATATTTTTCACAAGTTTTTTTATGAAATTGTTGATTTTTCTTCAAAATACCTTTAAATTTTTAGCTCGTCCTCGTGTCCTTGCGGTGATTGTTTTAACGCTTTTAGTAATAGTGCCAGGGACATTGTATTATCTTTTTATGATGAAAAAAACCAGCGGACTTACCGTACTTCTTTCGTCTGAAAGAGATCAGGAAATTACCGTATCGATTCGGTCACAACTGACAAAATCTTGGCTGCCTTTGCTTGATCGTGCATTTTCTTATGAAAAAAAGTGTACTGGCAAATGTGCTTTTGATATGCTCCCACCAGCCGAGTATAGTGTTCATATTGAGCAAGATGGGTCGCAACCGATACAAGACACGGTTTTTATTGAGCCCGGTCAAAAAAAGGAAATTTCTTATTCACTTGTGCCACATATTAGGCTTCAAGAAGTTGCTTGGAAGGATAATTTACTTTCACCAGATGAGAAAATTTTATTACAAAAAAAAGTCGATGAAAAGTTTTGACCAGATATAGCTGTGATTGATCGTGATGTGTCAGGAAAGATTTTTGTCTATAAAAACCTTATAAATTCGAGTGAGATTGCTCTTTTGAAAGATGATTCTATAAAAAATATTCACACATTTCCGTTTGTTATTGAGAAAATAAAATACGATGCTCAAAATAAAACCTTTATTTTTCAGACAAAAGACGGCGAAATCGGATTCACACAAAAAGATTTTTCTCAAATTGAATTTGCAAATACGAAAAATATCGGCATAAAAAATGCATTTTACCGCTTTTGAAATTGGTTTTATACAGATACTAATGGTGGTATATATAAGCATGGGAAAATTAAGGACACAAAAAATCCAAGATTTAATGAATTTGCTGATTTCTCTGAAAAATACCGAGTGGGGTATATCTCAAAAGACGATGAAATAAAACTTTCTCTTTCAAATTTTCCTAAATGAAAATCCATACTCCTTCTTCTTGATCGCTCAAATGCCCGTACTATTGAGATAGATACTGGAAATATTGCTATCGAAGGAGTGTTTTATGATGATGGAAAAGTGTATGTTTCTGATACAGATAAGAAAGTGTATAAAGTTATTGGAATTGAAGGTGAGTAGGGGAAAGTTTTAAGAAGTAAGAATTAAGAATTTAGTACTTGTCATTCCCGTGCAGGCGGGAATCTGGGTAAAAATATCCTGTTTGGATGAAAACGCTGTACTGGATCCCCAGGTCAAGCCCAAATCCTGTCCTCAACTTGATTGGGGAATGACAACTTGGGAAGGTGAAAATAAAAATGTCATCCTGAATTTGATTTAAAATCTTCAACCTTTTTATCTTAAAAACAATACATGTCATTCTGGACTTGATCCGGAATCCAGCCAATAAATAAATTCTATTATTTTCCCCCTGTGAGGGGGGACTAAGGGGGGATTCCTAAAAAATATTCCCTTTCAAAAAAATCTCACCCTCCAACTCCTGTACTTTCACTCAAAGGGCACGCGTGTAGCCAAAAGTACCAAAATCTTTGGTGGTGAAAAAACTCGTTCGCTAATACGCTCATCTTTTAATAACTGACTTTTATCTGACTCAAACAGTTTTCACCCCCAAACCCCCGACCAACTGATTTTCCTTGAAAAGGTTCTCTGTCACTCTTCAAAATTCTCTGAAATTCTAAATACTAAATTCTATCTTCTAAAATCCACTCTCTAATTTCCAACCTCTCTCTTATGCTCTTTGACACACATAGCCACTGCTACTGGGACACATTGGCTCCAAAAATCCCAGAAATCCTCGATGAGATGAAAAAATACTCTATAGAGTATAGTACGCAAATTTGATGTGATCTTGAAACTTCTCAAAAGGCTATTGATTTGACAAAAAAATATCCAGAAGTTTTTTTCGCGACGGTGGGATTTCATCCGACAGACTGTCAGGATGTGGATTTTGATGCAAGTGAAAATTTACGACAAAAATTTGTCGATTTAATCGAGTCAAATAGGGAAAAAGTTGTGGCGATAGGGGAGTGCGGATTGGATTTTTTTCACATGTCAAAAGATGAAGAAACTCGCAAAATTCAATTAAAAAATCAGAAAAAATGGTGGAAGTGGCAAATCGAACTTGGGAAAAAATATAACCTTCCGCTCGTGATTCACACGCGAGATGCTCGTGATGAGACGATAGATTTCATCATCGAAAATGATTTGCAGAAGTATATTTTACATTGTTTTTCTGAAGATATTGATATGGTCGAAAAACTTTCGAAACACAGCGATGATTTTATGGTGTCTTTTTCGGGTATTGTCACCTACAAAAATGCACAAAAAGTGCAGGAGACGGTTGCAAAAGTCCCTCTTGAAAAAATCCTTATCGAGACGGATTCACCTTTTCTTGCACCACAAGTTGTCCGCGGACAAGAAAATAATCCTGCCAATGTCCGATTTGTCCTTGAAAAAATTTGTGAACTTCGAGATAAAGATCCGCAGATTATTGAAAAAGCAATTTTTGAAAATTCTTGTCGGGTGTATGGAATAAAATAAAATCCCCCTCATTTTTCGAGAGGGAAATGTATAATAGTGGTAATTTTTACTGATTTTTAAGTTGAGTAATTGCCCCTTTGAGTTCTTGCTTCTCTTCTTGACTCAATTCAACAACATAAAGAGTTGTGAATAGATACGGGCCATGCCATAGAATTATTTCTAGCATCTTTCCTTTCTCGACTTTTACATGGACACAAGGTTTTTCTGTTTCGACAATATATTTAGCAATCTTATTAATATCTGAACTTTCCAAATGTATCTTTGATTTTTCATCAAATAATACAAAATCAGAAGAAAAGGGAGTTTTAGATTTCCCAATTGTATAATATTGTTCCATTTGTTTCTCTTCTTTTTTCATTTTATTTCTCCAAAAATTCGATATACCACTATAAGTAATATTTGTGGTCTATCATTGGTTGTTGTGGGAAATTCCACTGCTCGCAAAATAAACCATTTATATTTGCTTGTGATTATTTTAATATATTTTTTAAAAAAGTCAATCTTTTATTTGAAAGCACAATAAAAAATCTCGCACATTTCTCTTTTTTTGAGTTGTGCGGGTGTATTGGGTTGTGGCTTGAAATAAAATTCAAAATTTGAATTCATTCAAGCCTGTTTGGAGGTAATAATTGGTCGTGGTATAATTTATACCTTGGCCAATTATTGTTAAACTCTCCGTCATTCCAGGGTCTACATCGAATGAAGCGTATCCCTGACCATCAGTAATCTTATTGCCCCAGCCTCCGAAAATTCCAGATTTCTGATAAGATACTGTTACACCTTTTACAGGCCGTCCATCTTTTAGGACTCGTATATTTACCATTTTTTTTCTCCTATATTTGTGGATGGTAAAACCATTATAATTATGATTTATTATTTGTCAATAGTAAATCATACGAGTTTTCCAAACTCCTAAAAATCTTTACCCTATCTTCTCCAGCCAGTCCTCGTACACGCTCATATCCACCATTTTAAGTGATGATGGCATTTCTTTGATAGTGTCTTCGAGGAGTTTCATTGTGATTTTGTGTCCTTGGAGGTCTTTTTTGGTGAGCGTGCCATCTTGGGCTTCGTCGATGAAGTCAAAGAGTTTTTGGCTGATGTCGCGTGCGGCTTCCTCGCAGATGACTTTAATGTCTGCAGAGACATATTTGTCGGTGAATTTTGCGAGTTTTTCGTAGTCGATTTTGTCGTGTGGACGCCCTTTTTTCTCAATATACATTTTAAAGAGTTCTTTTCGGGCATTTTCGTCTGGTGGTCCGATGTAGATTTTTTTATCCAGTCGTCCACTTCGTAGCAAGGCACTGTCGAGGTGGTCTGGGCGGTTTGTTGCAGCGATGACAATGAGATTCTCACTGTCGCTGAGCGCATTAAATTCTTGCAAAAATTGTGAGACTTCTTCGGCTTTATTGGCGTCAGCATTTTGTCCGCGAGTCGAGACGAGCGAGTCGATCTCATCGAGGAAGACGATGATAGGTTCTTTTTCAGCGGCTTTTTTGACACCATCAAAAAATTCTTTGATATTTTTTGTCGTCTGATGAAGGTAACTCGACCCAAATTCTCCCATATTTTTTGAGACAAATCCACAGTTCATTTCCTCAGCGAGTTTTTTTGTGATAAAGGTTTTTCCGGTTCCCGGAGGGCCATAGAGGAGCATTCCAGTCGGGATAGAGATCTTAAATTTTTCGTATTCTGCGTAGAGTTTTTCGAGGAGTTCTTTTGATTTTTCATCATTTTTTTCTGTGACTTTATCTGTGTTTTTCTCCTTTTTCTCGGCTCGCAATTCTTGAATGAGGAATTTAAATTTTAATGGTTTGATAAAACTCTCTGTAAGTTCTTTTTTGAGATCGTCCATTCCAGCAACTCCATTCCATCCCCACATTTTTGGGTCGGTTTTTTTAAATCTCTGGACTTCGATCGTGAGTTTTTCGCTGTCCTCCTCTTTTTCTTTGGTTTGTGAGAGTGTAGGGGAAGAGTTTCATTTTTCTTGGTACTTTTCTCCAGTTTCTACCGCTTCAGGTGTCGCAAAATTTTTACTGAATTCTTGCATGATTTTTTCAGCATTTTGGACTCCTTCTTGCATACTCTCTATAGTATTATCAAGATACTCTACAGAGTCTTTTTTCCAGTCCTTTGTTACTGCGGTTTTAAATTCTGGCGATCGGGTGATAGCATCAAAAAATGCATCAAATCCAGTATCTTTTTTTGTAGTCATAATTATAAAAGAGAATTAAGAGAATTTTGAAGTGATTGGAGGGTTTTTTCGGTGGTTTCGAGTTGTATTTTGAGGCGAGATTTTTGGGCTTTGAGTGGGGTGATATGATCTGGATTATTAAGTGATTCGATTTGTCCGTCGATACTCTCGATAGTGTTTTGTAGGATATTTTTATTCGTCTCTAAAAGAGAAATTGTTTTTTTGAGTGGTTCTACAATTTGTCATTTAATCCAGTTTTCATATTTTTCAAAAGAAAAAATTTCTTTGTATTTTGAATTTAAAAGGATTTCTTTGAGTTCTTTATGTGTCTCAATAGCAGTATTGGCAGAAGTATTTATTTTTTTAAAACTCGTATCGATTCGTTTCGAGAGATTGTTCATCCATTGATTATTTATGGCCTCTGAGAGATATCATCGTGCCTTACCACTCTCCTCTTGGAGGATACTTGATGCAGTATCTATTTCACTAAAAGATTTTTGGATTTGGTACTCTGTTTTTTGTTTCCAGCGCATTACTTTATCGATGATACTGGCATAGCCAAGCGCAATCAAATTTACAAAAAAGAGTCCAAAATAGTATACCAGCCCAAAAATTGCCCCATAAATAATCCCGACAATTCCGAGAATGAGCATAATATTTCCGAGTTGTTTTCCATTTCCACTTTTGCCGACTTCGGTTGTGATTTGCACTATAGTTCCGAGTTTTTCTTTGATAGTTTGTTTTCTTTTTTCGATTTTTTGTTCTATATTTGAAGTCCCAAAAAGTTTTTCATCAAATTCCACTTCGAGGGATTTGATGAGTTCTGATTTTTCTGGATTGTCTGTGTACGCGCGGACCATATCTCCGGCGACGAGATGAGTATCAGTGAGAGTCACATTTGAGCCCTTCGCATAAAGGCTTCATTTTTGGATAGCCTTATAAAAAAGATATCCAAAAATCAGTGCATACATCACACCAAAAACCCCAAGCGCAAAAATAAATGCGAGGGGCAAGGCGGTGTAAAATCCAATAGCCGAACTCACAAGTGCGATGATGAGAAAAGGTGTATTGAGATTCGCGATAGCCGTCAAATAATCCTCCTTGAAAGAAAGTCGAAACTCTTCGCTGGAAATCCAGTTGTACAAATAAAAACCACGATTTTCGACCGTGTCCACGACCTCGCGTGGAAGTCGTGTTTCTTGTGTCGTGCTTTTTGACTGGTATGTGCGGGTTCTGGGCATTGAAAGAAAAAATTACGCAGCCTCTTTTTGATCGAGCATTTCTTTGGCAAATTCTTCTTGGTCTTGTGAACCGAGTACTTTTACATTTGAGAGTTGCTCGCTGGCATTTTTCATAAGTTCGTTTTGAGCGTCAGCCTCGGCTTTGACCTGGGCTCGGTAGGCCTCGATAGTATCAAAGTGATTTTTGAGTTTTGTGACATTTTCGATAAAGACTGCCGTCGAGAGGACTGGTTTTGAAGAGAGTTCTTCTGATTTTTTGGCTGATTCGATGGCTTTGTCAGTGAGTTCACTACTCATCTTGTCAATAGTTTCTCCCATAGTAGAAATCGCTTTCATAGAAGCGTCAATGGCTTTTTGTGAACTTGTCTCTATAAGCGCTGTCGAGAGAAGTGTTTTGAAGATTGGTCGACTCGAACTCATAGAAAGTGAGAGCTTTGACGCACTGTCAAGTCGCATCAAGAGTCGTTTTCTGGCCATATCGAGATTTCCGATGAGGACGACGAGGTTTGACTGAAAATACTCGACATGTCGGATAAACATATCGTATTTCATTTTTTCGTTTTCATTGGCAGATTCTGCTTTTTCTTTAAATTCTTCGATTTTTGTATTTAAGAAATTTTTGTATGCGACAACTTTTCCGAGGTTTGCGTCGATGCCTTCGAGGAATTTTTTCTGCATGTCTATGCTCGTGTTGAGCGAGTTGTATGACTGATCAAATCCAGAAAAAATCGCTTCGATTTTCCCTTCGAGACTTTTGATATTAAATTTTGCTTCGTCCCATTTTGCGTCGAGGGCTTTCGCAAGACTGCTAATGAGTGGCAGTGATTTTGCAATTTTCATCACCGTTCCGTCATTGTCGATGATTTCTTTGTAGACACCTTGGACTTGTGTGTTCATTTCTGAAAGTTCGTCAGAGACATTCATGATCGGGTCACTGTCGATGATGGTCGCAGTTTCAGAGATGATAGAGTCGATTGGTGCGGTGATTTTTTCACCGAGTTGCCGGAAATCTTTCGCTTCGGCAAAGGTCTGCTCGACTTGAGCCTCTTCGGTCGCCGAGAGTGGTTTTGCTTCGAGGTCTTGAAGGACTTTGACAGCTTTTGCGTCGGCGTCTTTTGTTTGAGATTTTGTTTTTGCTGGCATAAAATAAAAATTTTAAAAAATAAAAAGCAATCCTATTGTATCATATTTTCTTGATTTTTCAAAAAGTTTTTTGAGGAAAATTTTAATATTTTTCTATTTACCACCTTAAACCTGTTTTAGAATTTTTAAAATCTGAGATCCTGAAATAAATTCAGGATGACAAAGGCGGGAGTATTTGTATTTGCTTGGTTTTTCAGAAAGTCTTTTCGGAAACAAAAAAGTGCACCCCATCAAAATGAAATACACTTTTTTAATTTTTTCTAAAATGGAACATCCTCAAGTGCAACACCTTCATCAGTGTCTGGACTTGCTTTTGGAGCATTTTCTCCCTGAGAAGCATCTGGTTTCCATTCATTGAGCGTAAAGTAGTGAGTGTCACCGTATTGTCCTGGCTCTTTTCGTTTACTCATTGTCATATTCACATAGCCTTTTTCATTGGCATATTGTTGGAGTTTTTCGAGGTTGAAACTGATATTAAAAAATTCTCCATAAGTTCCGTTGATAGCCTTGCAACTACTTCCGTCGATATAGGTTTTTGACATAATTTTCTGAAAAGTTAAAAAATATTCTCTTTGAGAAAAGAGTTCTTGTATTATATAGAAAAAAATTATTTTACAAGCATTTCTCCTTGCAATATCTAAAAAATTGTGCTATGATAGAGATATATTTAAAATTTTAGTATGAATTATGCAATCTTTCGGGGGGGGGGTATCTAGTATCTATTTCCAAAAACAGGCACCGTCTTCTCATTCATCGGTAAAAAAATCGGTCACTGAAACAAATCTGCAAAAACACGCTCAAAATAATTCTGATGTCAAAAAATTAATCGAAAAAAAATTGGCATTTGCAAAAAAGAGTATGTCTCCAAAGGAATTTGAGGAGTTTTCGATTGAAGCTAAAAAAATCTTGCAAATGAAAGATGTACAACTCGAAAAACTTGATAATTGGCTTGAAAAAATGCAGATGCAAATCAAAATCAATTTCAGTTTAAAAATGCATAAATTTCGACTTCAAAGTCTCAAAGAAAATTTACAATTTTTAAATAATGAAAAAACGAATGTTGGACTCTGAGAGAGCCTGATGGATGGTGTTATGAGAATAGTCTCGGACGAAGAAACTCCAAAAGAAATATATAAAAGAATGTATAATAGTGCAAAGAAAACTGCATACAAACAAATTGAACTGATACAAAAAGACCTAAAAAATCCAAAAATTGTCAATAATTTGACAAGCGAGGAAATGCAAGAATATAAAAATCTCGTCGTCGAATTAAAAAAATTAGGGCTTTCAAAAATTGAGTGATTTGATTTGATTGAATCGACAATAAATACGATTATAGCTATGCCAGAGACAGCAAAACATGCAGCGTATTGAGTGAAATGAATCGCAAAAGGAGTTTATAATAGCGTAGAAAGTATTGTAATCGGTACTTTTGATTTGTTGAAATTCATGGGGAAATATACTTTTTTTGGCGAATATAGAGAAAAAATTAATAAACAAGCTGAAGAAATTTATGATTGGTGGGACAAAAATGGTACTGGAAAGGCTGTGGAATTACTCGAGGAAGCTCTCCGAAAAGAAATGGATAGAATTTCAAAACTGCCATCTGAGCAACAATCTGAAGCCATCGGAAATATTGCAGGAAATGTGATTGGCATGCTCTCAGTAATGAAAGCAGGTGGAGCAATTATTAGTAAAATGAAACATCTCAAAAAAGCTGATGCAACTTTGGAGCGAGTGGTAAATTCTACGAAATCATCAGCGAAAAGAGTCGAAAAAGTCACGAAACTTCACAAAAAAGCAACACAAGTACGACAAGTTTTAGGTGTTGGAAATACTTTGCTTAATGGAGTCTGAGAATCGCTTATTGGTTTTGCTTTTTATAAAACCTTTGTCAAAGTAACCCTCCTCTTGCCAAAAACAAGTATTCCAGTGAATCAAAAAATCCAAGAAATCAACGTACTCCTCCAAGAAATGGAAACAGCGCTCAAATCTGAAACTGATACTACAAAACGAGAAATCATAGAAAATGCGATGGATGAGGTAAGAAAGGAGAAAGTGAAGTTGGAGAAAAGAGAGGGATGAAGCGAGAGGCGGGAGGAAAAATTGGAAAAAAATAAAGACTCTATAAATGATGTAGATGCACTCAAAAAAATTGAAAAACAAGCAGAAAAATTGACTTATGAAAATTTTGTTAAAAATTACAATTGAAATGATAAGAGAATTAATAAAGAATTAGATGATTTAATTGCTTCTTGATGAGCTAAAAAATTACAAGAAAACGGAATAGTTTTAGATATAAAATATTTATTTGATATAGATCATTGGAGTGTTGAAAGATTTATACATCAAATCAACCAGGTGCTTAAAAATGATATTTTTACTGACTTAAAATGAATTATAGATATATCAGATAATAATATATTACATATAAGTGAGTTATATAGTAATAATTATAAAAAAAGAATAAGTTTAACAAAAGTTTTACATAAACAATTATGAGATAATTTTATATTTAGTGATTTAGATATTATATTGAGAAGATTTGATGATAAAATTTTAGCAGAATTATTAGATTCTTGAGTTTTAGCTTTGATAAAATGATCTAATTTGAAAAATATAGATTATTTTTTAACAAAATTAAATAGGGATAAATTTAATATAGATAATTTTAAAAAAATAGCTGAAACAGGAATATTTGATTTTTTAAGTAATAAAACTCTTAGATATGATGATTTTAAAAGAATTGACCATTTTTGAGAATTTTTAAAAAATTCAGCAACAATTAAGGATACAAATCATCTTTTAGATAAGGTTAAATTAGTATTATCAGCAGAAGCTGAATCTTTAATTGATATACCTCTGTATGATAATATTCACTTAATAGGACAATGGGATTTTAAAAATATGAAATCACATTTGGATAATTGAACATTTGATAAAATAAAAGAGATGAAAATTGAAAAACTTAATAAGTGAATACGTATAAATATGATTGGTTTATCAAAAATTGATAGTACAGATTTTGATAAAATTTTCAATTTTTATAAAACTACTAATAATAAAAGTTTATTTTTTGATTTATATGATTATCCAGATATAATCAAACTTTGATTAGATAATATAAAAAAAATAAATGAAAGTTGAATTATAGAAAAATTAAAAAAACAAGGTTTTTCAAGATTTGATTCAATATTTACATACCAATATATAAATGAAATAAGTATTAGTAATATAGAAAAAATTCTAAATAAAAATATTTTGAACCAATTAGTAGAACTTTGATTTGAGAATAATTATTTTAACACATTAGAAAAAATATCTACTACCTGAATTGAGGCTTTTAGCAATTTCTTAAAAAATAATAACTTTAAAGATTACAAAAACTCTGTTGATTTAAGAGATACTTATAATATAGATACTCTAATAAAATATTTAAAACAAAAATAATATATTTTATAAAACCTGTCACTTTTAAAAGTGATAAAAAAATAAAAAATTCACAAAAACATATAGTAAAAACTTGCAAAATTGTATAGTTTGAATATACTGTATGTATGAGAAAAAATCAAAATACGCCTTTTGACATTTTTGTAAAAAAGATTTGAGGATTGTGAGAAACTCTTGTGAAAAAATCCCTCCTCGAAAAACTTTGGCTTCGCTCGGGCGGATCGAAGTCGCGATTTTCCTATGCTCTTGGGAAAATCACTGGACAAGAAAAGGTCTCTCGCATCACAAAAGATATATTTTTTGTCGGAGAAAGTGCGCCAGAAATACATGAGATTTATTGGCAAGTAGTCAGCCTATGTATTGATATTTATGCAC
>JAGYHI010000006.1 GCA_018457335.1 Candidatus Altimarinota bacterium
GCCTATGAGCAGGACTTGCCGATTAATTACTGTCCATCTTGTAAGACTGGACTTGCAAATGAAGAAGTCCTTAATGATTTTACTTGTGAACGATGTGGCGCAAAAGTCGAGAAGAAGAAAATCCGTCAATGGGTACTTGCTATTACAAAATATGCCGATAGACTTCTCGAAGATCTTGATGGACTTGACTGGTCAGAGAGTCTCAAAGAAATGCAAAGAAACTGGATAGGGAAGAGTGAAGGGTGTGAATTTGAAATGAAAAAATCTGATGATGAAGATCTAAAAATCTCTGTCTATACCACTCGAATTGATACGGTTTTTGGTATGACATACGCGGTTCTTGCACCAGACCATAGTGATGTAGAAAAATTTATTACACCGGAGCAAAAAGAAATTTGCCAAAAATATATCGATGAAGCAAAACAAAAATCTGACCAAGACCGAACAGCTGACAACAAAGAAAAAACCGGAGTTTTCACAGGAAGCTATGTGATAAATCCTTTTAATAATGAAAAAGTTCCACTTTGGATTGGGGATTATGTACTTGGAAGTTATGGGACAGGTGCTGTGATGGCAGTGCCAGCCCACGACGAGCGTGATTTTGCTTTTGCGAAAAAATATAATTTGGAGATAAAACAATCTGTAGCAGATTATGTGCTTTTTAAAGGAGTTGATGCACCGAGAAAAGATGTCGAAACCTTAAAACGAAAAACTATAGATTTAATTATTGAGAATGAAAAATGAGAATTTTTATTGCTTGTAGAAGAACATTCAAATGGAAGACATATACATTTAGTGGGTGGATGAATAGAAGAAGGGGATTCTGAACTGGAAACTGTAAAAAAAGAGCTTATCGAAGAAACTGGGTTTACGGATTTTGAGATTGTCAAAGCAGTTCCTCTTTCTTATCGATATGGATTTGGGTATAGAGCAAATAAAAATAAAAATCAAGCCTGTCTTGGACGAGTTTTTTATGTCAAGCTCACTTCTGACAATCAAATCAAATCAGAAATTGATGAAGGAATGCACAGTATAAAATGGGTAAAAAAAGAAGATGTTTTTAATGAGATGACTTGGAATCTGCATCAAGATTTGTGGAATTGTTTTATTTCAGAAAAACCTTTTACAACGCTTGGAAAACTCGTAAATTCAGGAGAATTTTCTGGACTTTCATCACAAGAGGCACAAGAAAAACTCACAGAATTTGCAGAGAAAAATGGATTTGGCGGTAAAAAAATAAATTACAAACTCCGAGATTGGCTTTTTTCTCGTCAGCGATATTGGGGAGAGCCAATTCCTCTTATTCATCTTGATACTGCTGATGTGCGAAAACTCCCAAGAATAGAAAGTCTTGATGAAAAAATGGAAGAAAACATGGCATATGTTTTGAAATCAGAAAAAACTGAAAAATCTGATGAAAGAACACTTTGTTCAAAATGAAAAGAAAAATCACTCGTTATTAATGGAAAAATTATTTCAAAGATTTATACAGGAATTAATGGAGATATTGTTTGCGATTACAATCTCCCTCTTGAGCTTCCACAAATCGACGACTACAAACCAGCAGGTGATGGGAAGAGTCCACTCGCAAAATCAGATGATTTCGTCAATGTAAAACTCGCAGAAAATCTCTCTGGAAAACGAGAAACCAATACGATGCCGCAATGGGGTGGAAGTTGCTGGTACTACCTTCGCTATCTCGATCCAACGAATCAAGAGAATTTCGCTGATAAAGAAATTCTCGATTATTGGCAAAATGTCGATGAATATGTTGGAGGAACAGAACATGCAGTACTTCATCTTTTGTATGCTCGATTCTGGCACAAGTTCCTCTTTGATATTGGTGCTGTTCCGACAAAAGAGCCATTTCAAAAACTCGTCAATCAAGGGATGATTTTGGCATACGCCTACCAGACACAGGCTGGGCAACTTATTCCAAATGACCTTGTCGAAGAAAAAGATGAAAAATATTTTCATGTCGAAACCGGTGAAGAACTCAAAAAAATCGTTGCGAAAATGAGTAAATCTCTCAAAAATACACTCAACCCACTCGACATCATCGAAGAGTATGGAGCAGATACACTTCGACTTTATGAGATGAGTATAGGAGACTTTCGAGATAGTGCACCGTGGGATAGTCAGGCAATCGTCGGAGTATACCGCTTCCTTGAAAAAATCTACGCAATGTACACAGAGTGAAAAAATCTTGCAAAAGATGACATGAAAGCAATGAAACTCCTTCATAAAACTATCAAAAAAGTCGAAGAAGATATCAAAGATTACAAATTTAACACAGCAATTACAGCATTGATCATTCTCTCAAATGAAGGATTGCCACAGGATGCAGAATTTCAGCAAGAGTGGAAAGAAAAATTTCTCGTCATGCTTCATCCATTTGCACCACATATCGCAGAAGAACTTTTCTCAAAAATGGACAATTCTAGTTCAATATTTGACCAAAAATGGCCAGAATATGATGAATTTATGCTGGTTGATGATGAAGTGACTATCGCTGTCCAGATTAATGGAAAAATGCGCGGAACCTTCACTTTCTTAAATGGGGTTGCACAAGAAGAGGTTTCTGAGACAGTTTGTGCTGATCCGAAAATCCAAAAATGGCTTGAAGGTAAGGAGATTGTCAAAGAAATCTTTATCCCAAATAAAATGCTTTCGATTGTAGTGAAATAATTTTTTAAAAATGAACAAAAATAAAACAATAACTGTACGGAATAAGGTAAATCGCTTTTTCGAGATGGTAGTACACTTTTACATCTATGGGGCCATCGTGGGTTTGATATTTTATATGATTGCCACTCTGGCTACAAAACTGTTTCATACAATAGAAAAACTTTTTTCACAAAGTGCATCAAAAGGATCGATGACTCATATCCAGTATGAACTCCTGCATAATATAGCCTTTACAGTGGTTTTAGTGAAGGCGTACAATATTTTGATGGAGTATGCAAAGCATAAACATATCAGCATAAAATACATCATTGAGATAGCGATTATTGCGCCAGTCGTGGAAATTATATTTAACTATAATTCTTATGATTTCAAGATGCTTATATTTCTAGGAGTACTTGCAGTTTTTATGTCTGGGCTCTATCTCATTTTCTATGATAAATTAAAACTCGCAGAAGAAGATCATGATAATGATCATAAGTAATTTTTAGAATTTATAAGTTAATTTAATGGAATCATATTTACTTTTTGCTATTGCATCAATATTTTTTACGTGAATTTTTAATTTCTTACTCAAAGTTGTAAGTGAGAGAAATTATGATTCGAGTCGAGTGACTATATATTCATATTCTGTATTAGGTATTTTAGGGCTTTTTTATACTTTTGTGAACTGAGATATTTGGTTTGATGATAATTTTTGGTTTGCTGTATCTCTCGCACTCATAGGTGAATTCTTTTTTAGTATGTCGATATTTTCAAGAGTAGAAAGTATGAAACATATAGATACGGTAATATTTTTTCCACTCTACAAAACAATCTGACCAATTATTATAACCCTTATTAGTGTATTTTTCTTTAAAGAGGTTTTAAGTGTGAAAGAATTTTTGGGTATTGTGTGTGGGATTTTAGTGCCTTTAGGGCTTGTCACGAAGGCAGAAAATAAAATTCAGAAAAATCTTTTCCTTGGAATTGCTCTGATGGCCTTGACTGCTATCTTGACTTCTGTGACTGGGACTACCGCAAAAAGTTTAATGAATTTACATTTAAGTATGGCTGTTTATTTGTTTGCCCGTGGTGTCTTTGGTATGCTTTTTTCATCTATTATTTGGAAGGTAAAATCAAAAAAACCGAAAAAATATAATTCGAAGTGAATTATGCTTGTAGGTTTTCCTATTTGACTTTTTCAATTTCTAGGAATTTTTACTTTTACACACGCTTTGACTTGAAATTTGGCTGTTGTATCTACGATAAATTCTTTCAGCATCCTGATCCCAATTATTCTCTCGATTATTTTTTATAAAGAGCATTTCAACTTAAGAAAGGGGATTGTAATTCTTCTCTCTATTATTTCAATAATTTTGTTTATTTAAAAATATATTTATATTGTAATAATCTTACAAAACTTAAAAATGGTCAGATATAATTTAATATTTGACCATTTTTATAAAAAGTATGTTTTTATTTTATCCATCCATCAAGAATATCTTCGATAATTTTTGCTAGTTTTTTGGGATTATGTCGGACAACATCCTCATCATTGACGATGTCTCGCTCGATGATTTTGTAGGATTTATCTCGGAAAATACTGTGATCTTTGATTTTGACAGGTTTTTTATTTTCAATCTTCTTGTATTTTTCTACCATTTCGTCATCGATATGACCACTGTTTACGATGACATAGTCGAGTTTTCCAGGCTCTATATACCGCTCGATAACATTAACAAAATCAATAACTTCCATATTTGAAGTTTCACCGCGTTTTGTCATCGCATTACATATGTATATGAGTTTCGCGCTTGTCTCATCGAGAGCTTCTTTCATACCCTCACAAAGGAGATTTGGGACGATGCTCGTATAAAGGTCACCAGGCCCGATGATAATATAATCTGCATTCAAAATGGCTTCTCGTGCTGTTGGATTGAGAGTGGTTCCATTTCCCCCTTCGAGCCAAGCATTGATAATACTTTGATCAGGATCATGTGTCCGTTCTCCTGGATTTTTATCAGAAATATCTATATTTTTTTCGCCGATAATTTTGGTTCCGTCTTCAAATTCGACTCATAAATGTACATCTTCGAGAGTCACTGGAATGACTCGTCCTCGCACATCAAACATTTCACACATCATATTGAGTCCTTTTTCGTAGTCCTGTTCTATATCGACAAGAGCGGTCAGGAGAATATTTCCAATTTTATTGGCTCAGATGACTCATTTTTCAGTTTCAAATTTATATTCGAACAGTTTTCGTACCATATCTGTCCGTTTTGCAAGTGCTGCGACGGCTCGACGAAAATCTCCAGGAGGAAGGATTCCATATTTATCACGGATGCTCCCAGTTGTTCCGCCATTATCGGCCACAGAAATGATAGCAGAAATATTAAGTTTTAAATTATTTTTCAGTCCATAAAGTACATTATAAGTTCCGGCTCCTCAGCCGATAGCAACGATGTTTTTCATAAAAAATAAAGTTAAAAATTATTTGCTTTTATTGCAAATTAGAGTACAATTATAGTACTTTTATTTCTTAAATCAAATTTATATGCCATTTATTTTTATACTTCTTGTATTTGTGGCTTTTGTAGTGCCACTTTCTGTTAAAAAGATCAATCAAGGTCAAGAAGGATTGGTCGAGTTTCTTGGTAAATATCAGAAAAAAGTTGGACCAGGTTTGACATTTCTTATTCCTGGAATCCAAACTATTCAAAAAGTTGATATTCGTGAGCAAGTTATCACGGTTCCAGAACAACAAATTATTACCATGGATAATGTATCTATGGCAGTTGACGGAGTAATTTATGTACAAATCACTGATCCATATCAAGCAACTTATGATGTAAATAATGTCTTTATGGCGGTTGTTTCTCTTGCTCAAACAAGTCTTCGTAGCGTACTCGGTACTATGAGCCTTGATGAGACACTCTCAAATCGTGAAACTATCAACGGGCGACTTCTTGAGACACTTGATCGAGAAACTGCAAAATGGGGAGTGAAAGTCCTCCGAGTTGAAATCAAACGACTTGATCCACCTGATGACATCCAAGATGCCATGAGTAAACAGATGAAAGCAGAGCGAGAAAAACGAGCGCAAATCCTCGAAGCCGAGGGATATAAACAATCTCTTATCACAAAATCACAAGGTGATAAACAATCAAAAATCCTCGAAGCCGAAGGAGAGCGAGAATCAGATATTCTCCGAGCACAGGGTGAAGCAAATGCTGAAATTGCTCTTGCAGAAGCGCACGCAAAAGCGCTCGAACTCGAATCACAAGCAGCAGTTGCTTACTTCAAAGGTGCTGCCATCACAAAAGAACAACTCAAGGTCATCGAAGGAGCCCTTGGACAAAATACAAAATATATTCTCGACAGCGATATTCTCGCTGGGGTTTCAAAAATCTTTGGAAACGCAAAATAATTTTAACATACAAAATTTATGTCTACACTTACACTTTTTTGGATTGGAGCAGGGATTGTTTTTCTCATTGTTGAGATTTTCTCTGCTGCTTTTTACGGGCTTTCACTTGCGATCGCAGCCTTTATTGTGGCTTTGTATGTAGGTTTTACAAATGAAGCTGACATCACTATTTTGCAGGGGGCGATTTTTGCAGTGATTGCGACCATATTTTCTTATTTTCTTCCAAAATGGCTTACACCAGAGTATAAAGAAGTTCGTCAAGGGCTTGATGTTTATATTGGTACTCATAAAAAAATTAAACAAGTCGGAGAAGATTTAAAAATTTCTCTCGATGGAGTGGATTATATTGTTATTGGTGATGATGAACCACTTCGTCCTGACCAAGAAGTAAAAATCGTCGCACGAAAAGGCTCGATTTTTTATGCAATTCCGAAAAAATAATTTCTGAAAATTATGAAAAAATCTGACGCACGCAAAATTCAAGTTCTGAAATACATAGTAGAAAATTATCTGACGACAGGGCAGGTGACAGGGTCAAAATCGCTCATTGATATGTATGACCTGGATATTTCAAGTGCGACGATACGAAATGATATGGCAGCACTTGAGCAGATGGGTCTGATTTTTCAGCCCTACAATAGCGCGGGCCGACTCCCAACAGAGCGCGGAATTCGGGTATTTGTGGATTATTTGATGGACGATATGACGTCGTATCTCCTCGAAGAAGAAACCTCAAATGATGAAGAAGAAAATCTTTCGACCCATATCGAGCATACTCTTTATGAACTCGTTTCTCGGCTCTCAAATACGACAGGAGAACTGACTTTTGCCTGTATTCCGAGTGAGTGAGTTTTGAAATATACAGGCGTCTCACACCTTATTAAAAAATCTAATACTCACAATGACATTGATTTACTTCCGATTGTAGAGACTATGGAAAATATGACTGGTTTCTTGGATTTGATCCGGTCACTTGATATTACCCAAAAAGTCAGCACTTTTATTGGCGATGAACATATCGGAGGAAACCTTAAAAATACCACGATTATCGTCAAAAAAATGAATATTCGCGGTCATAGTGGCTATCTTGGGATTATCGGCTCGATAAAAATGGATTATGCCTTTAATATTGCTTCTCTTCGTCAGGTTTTGTAAGAAAAATAATTTTCAAAAAAATTTCTACTTCGGTAGGGATTTTTTTGTTATAAAAAATATTGCAAAAATCTTATTTTTATATATACTTTCACTGCTTACCAAATTTAGTGATGTCCCCTTTTTATAGGGGAAGTGGCTTTTTATTATATATTCACAGTTAACTTGGAGAAGACAATTTCTCCAGTTTTTGTGAAAAATGTTTTAAGTCATTCTAAATTGGGTAAGCAAGGATTGTCTTCTCCAATTTGAAAAAATCAACAAAAATGAGATAGGCAACCTTGCTTATCTCATTTTTTATTATGAACTCAAAAGAAGCACAAGCAAGAATCAAAATTAACAAACTCCTTGAAACGGCTGGTTGGAGATTTTTTGATGATAACAATTGACCAGCAAACATCCAGCTAGAACCAAATGTGAAGCTTACCCAGCAAGATATCGATGCTTTTGGGAATGACTTTGAAACGACAAAAAATGGATTTATTGATTTTCTTTTATTAGACGGTGAATGATTTCCTTTTGTGGTTTTAGAAGCAAAAAAAGAAGAAAAAAATCCACTTGATGGCAAAGAACAGGCAAGAAGATATGCTCGTGAAATTAATGCTCGTTTTGTCATTCTTTCAAATGGGAATCTCCACTATTTTTGGGACTTGGAGAGAGGAAATCCAGAAATTATCACGGAATTTCCGAGACAAGAATCACTCTTGCATAGATTAGACTTCAAACCAAATAACAAAAAATTAGCCGATGAAATAGTCGACGAAGATTATATTGCACTCACACAAAATCCTCATTTCAAAGAAGATCCAAACTACCAAGATGAGGCCACAAGACAAAAATATCTCTGGAATAATGGATTGAGAATATTAAGGCCATACCAAATCGCGTCCATTTATGCGCTCCAAAAATCTGCAAAAGAAGGAAATGATAGATTTCTTTTTGAAATGGCAACAGGAACTGGTAAAACCCTGACTTCCGCTGCGATAATCAAACTCTTTTTAAGAACAGGAAATGCAAAAAGGGTGCTTTTTTTGGTGGATAGGCTCGAATTAGAAGATCAAGCTGCAAAAAATTTTAGAACCTATCTCGGTAATGATTTTCAGACAGTAATTTATAAGAAGAATCGTGATGATTGGAAAAAAGCAGAAATTGTCGTATCAACAATCCAAAGTCTTTCAAGTCAAGATAAATATAAAAAACTTTTCTCTCCTACTGATTTTGATCTCCTCATTGCTGATGAATCTCATCGTGCTATTGGTGGGAATAGTAGAGCAGTTTTTGAGTATTTTATCGGATACAAACTTGGACTGACCGCAACGCCCAAAAATTACCTCAAAAATATCAACCCCGATGATATTTCTCGTGATGACCCTAAAGCTTGGGAACGCAGACAGCTTTTGGATACCTATATTACTTTTGGTTGTAATGATAGCGAGCCGACCTACAAATATAGCCTTATAGATGGAGTGAAAGACGGCTATTTGATCAATCCAACCGTAACTGATGCGAGGACAGAAATAACAACAGATCTCCTCTCTGATGAAGGGTACGCAGCAATAAAAACAAATGAAGATGGAGAGGAGGCAGAAGAAACATTTTTTCAAAAAGATTTTGAAAAGAAATTTTTCTCAGAAGAAACGAATGCAGTTTTTTGTCAGACTTTCCTCGAAAATGCGCTCAAAGATCCAATGAGTGGAGAAATTGGGAAAAGTATTGTTTTTTGTGTCAGCCAAAACCATGCGAGCAAAATCACACAACTTCTCAATCAGATGGCCTCAAAAATTTGGCCTGAAAAATATAATTCTGATTTTGCAGTACAGGTCACTTCTCATATTGCCGATGCTCAGCAATTTACCATCAATTTTGCAAATAATAATCTCAACGGACATACTCGATTTTTGGAAAATTACAAATCCAGTAAAACTCGTGTCTGTGTAACCGTAGGAATGATGACAACTGGATATGATTGCTCTGATGTATTAAATTTAGGGCTGATGCGACCTATTTTTTCTCCGACGGATTTTATCCAAATCAAAGGGAGAGGAACAAGAAAACATACTTTTGAATACACTGATGCATACGGAGAAAAGCACCAAAAAGAAAAGACAAGTTTCAAACTTTTTGATTTTTTCGCAAACTGTGAATATTTCGAAGAAAAATTTGATTATGATGAGGTTTTGAAGCTCCCAAAAATTCAAAATCATACTTCTACAGGAATCGGAAACGAGAAAAAAATAAACCTCGATGAATATGAAAACTTCAATCCTGACAAAATCACGACGCTCACCGAGGAGGCGATTGGAGTTGATGGGATGAAGATAGATAGAAAACTTTTTGAAAAAGCACAAAAAGAAATCCTCAATAATGAAAATATTGCAAAAGCAGTAGAAAACGAACAATGGGACAAAGCAATTGATATCGTCCGTAATGAATATGAAAATAAACCAAATCTTTATCTGAATCTCGAAAAAATTCGCAAAAGTGAAAACCTTGATCGGCGTATTTCTTGGAGGGAGTTTTTGGAGCGAATTTTTGGGAATATTGATTATTTTAAAAATAAAAATGAACTTCTCGAAGAGGAATGCGACAAATTTATCGCTATCTACAAACCCGAAAGTCAATATATTCTTCCGATCAAAAACTTTATCAAATCCTATGTAGCAGATGAATATTTCAGAAATGAAATCAATCAAAGGAGATTCCCAAGAACCTATGCAGGCTTTACGGTCAATGAATACAAGCAACTTGGCGGATGGCGGGACAAAATCCCTGAATACGTTAAAGATTACGTCAAAATCAATCAATTTATGTAACTTTACTCTTTAATTTTTATTTTTATGCTTAACACGACAGAAAAAAGAAACCTAGATTCTGCAAAAAATATTTTGGTAGGAAAAATTCCTGACCCCAAAGCACAAGTGGAACAAATCACTACTGCACTCATCTATAAATTTATGGATGATATGGATATGGAAAATGAAGATTTAGGATTAGAATCTCAGTTTTTTGTTGATGATTATAAAAAATATTCGTGGCGTAATTTATTAGATAATAAACTTTCTGGACAAGAAAGAATGGATTTGTATGTAGAAGCGATTTCAAATATTCCTAAAAACCCTCATATACCGCAACTTTTTCGTGATATTTTCAAAGGAGCATTTTTACCATTTCGTGACCCAAGAACGCTATCACTATTTCTAAAACAAATCAATGAATTTAGTTATGAAAATAGTGAAAATCTTGGAAATGCTTTTGAATATTTACTTTCTATTTTAGGTTCGCAAGGAGATGCAGGACAATTCCGTACACCGAGACATATTATTGATTTTATTGTGGAAGTTGTAAACCCTCAAAAGAATGAAACCATCCTTGACCCAGCGTGTGGTACAGCAGGATTTTTGATTTCATCATACAAGCATATTATCAGAGAAAATTCATCTAATTACAAGGAAGATAGTTATGTTCCTACTTTTGCCGATTCAAAAAATGAAACGGTTGATACCGTGGAAATTCAAAAAGACGGAATGTTTTTAGGTGATAATCTCACACCTGAGGAGAAGCAGAAACTTACTGAAAATATTGCAGGATATGATATTTCGCCTGATATGGTAAAGTTGGCTTTGGTAAATCTCTATTTACACAAATTTAGCGACCCAAAAATTTTTGAATATGATACACTCACAAGTGACAAAAGATGGGACGACACTTTTGATGTGATTTTAGCAAATCCACCGTTTATGACGCCAAAAGGAGGAATTTCGCCACACAAGAGGTTTAGTATTGATGCCAACCGTGCCGAAGTCCTTTTTGTGGATTATATTGCAGAACATTTGTCTATTAACGGAAGGGCTGGGATTGTAGTGCCTGAGGGAATTGTTTTTCAAAGTGCAAATGCCTACAAAAATCTTCGTAAAAATTTGGTAGAAAACTGGGGGCTTTACGCCGTAGTGAGTTTGCCAAGTGGAGTATTTCAGCCATACAGTGGAGTAAAAACTTCTATCTTGTTTATTGATAAAGAACTTGCCAAAAAGACTGATAAAATTCTTTTTCTCAAAGCAGAAAATGATGGTTTTGACCTCGGTTCAAACAGAAGAGCCATAGACAAAAATGACCTACCAAAATGTTTTGATATTTTAGAACAATGGAAAAACACCCAGACCCTTGATAAAAATGAAACCTGTGCTTTGAGTGTAGCGAAAACACAACTTGCAGAAAATGATTACAACCTCACAGGTGACCGCTATCGTGAAGCAGTGGATTATAGTAATGTGAAGTGGGATATGGTTGAGTTGGGAGAAGTGTGTGAAGTTTCATCTGGGAATTCTGCTCCACAGAATAAAGATTTTTTTGATAATGGTAAATATCCTTTTTATAGGACTTCTGATGTTGGTGTTGTTCATTTATCTACAAACTTATCAAAAGTAAGAGATTATTTAAATGATACAGGAATACAGAATTTAAAACAGTTTGAAAAAGGAACAATATTATTTCCTAAAAGTGGAGCATCTACATTATTAAACCATAGAGTTATTATGGGAAAGGATGGTTATGTTTCTAGTCATCTAGCAACTATAACGGCAAATAGAGAAAAAGCTATTGTAAAGTTTGTTTATTATTTACTTACAAGAATTGATGCAAAAAATATAACTCAAAATCAAGATTATCCATCACTAAAATTATCAGAAATAAAACAAATAAAAATTCCACTTCCACCCCTTGAAATCCAAGAAAAAATTGTTGCAGAAATAGAACAATATCAAAAAGTTATCGATGGAGCAAAACAAGTAGTAGAAAACTACAAACCTTCATTTAGCATTGCCCCTGATTGGAAAATGGTTGAGTTGGGGGAAGTTTGTGAAGTTAATAAAGAAAATGTAGAAATTGATGATAATATATACTATCATTACATAGATATTTCTTCAGTTGAGAATAAAACAGGTAAGATTACATTTAAAGATATTATCAAGGGTGAAAATCTACCATCAAGAGCAAAAAGAAAAGTGAAAATAAATGATATTTTACTTTCCACTGTTCGTCCAAATTTAAAAGCTTTTGCAAAAATTAGTGAGTTGCCTGAAAACCCTATTGTTTCAACAGGATTTGCTACCTTAACTCCTAAAAAAAGAGTAAAAAGTGGCTGGGTTTTTCAAATGTTATTTACTAATATTATTCAGGAACAAATAAAAAATCAAATGGGCAAGGGGGCATACCCAAGTATAAACCAAAATGATGTAAAAAAAATAAAAATTCCTCTTCCATCAACTGAAATTCAAGAGCAAATAGTTGCAGAGATAGAAGCCGAGCAGTCTATTGTCAATGCCAACAAAATTCTGATAGAAAAAATGCAAGCAAAAATAGACCGTAAAATCGCTGAGGTTTGGGGGGAGGAAATTTAATTTTATATTTTAGAAATGGAAGAATTATACAAATTAGCATCATATTTTCCATATAGTTTTTCAGATTCAACTTTAAAAAATATTTTGAGCATCATTATAAGGCTTGTTATAAATGTGCAGAAAATAATTTGTATTCAAGTGCATACTCTCATTTGCATATCTTGTATATGACTTTTGTGTATGTGCAACTTTTGAGAATTTCAAAAGAAAAATCAAGAGAGTTTAAATTGTGTTGGATTGGATTTCCTCAACAAGAAAAAGATTTTTTAAGGGATACGGAAAGCGTATTTTCATTTTCAAAAATTCAAGAAAAATCAGTATTTCGTTTTTTTAGAATTATTGGTTTTGATGATGGTGTTATTGGGGATATTTCGTCATTAGTGAATAAAAGAAATAATCATCTTCACGCAAACGGACGATTATTTTTTGAAAATGTAGGAGATTTTGAAAACGAGATAGAGCAATATTATAAAAAGATAGAAACTATTATTTCTAAGCAAAAAGATTTTCTTAAAGAGCTTTATAATATAATTATAGGAGGTTTTGAAACTGATTTTGAAATAACAGAAGATGTAATAAAAGCAGATTTTGCAGAACAATATTATTTTTCCAAATATGAATTAAAACTTCTAAAAGATAAGGATGATATTGTATCTCAATTTATAAAAGATAATTGGGAAGAAATATAAAATTTCACAAAAAACTTGCTTTTTAAATTTTTTCTTATATACTGATTTCATCTTACTGGTGTATTTTCCGGTTTGACATATTTATTTTTTAAAAATACTGTATTATGCAACACGCTGATAAAAAGGCTTTGATCGCTAAGTATGCGACTCACAAAGGTGACACTGGTTCACCAGAAGTTCAAGTAGCAATTCTTACTGAAAGAATTGAAAATCTTAAAGATCACCTCAACACTCACAAACAAGACAATCACTCTCGACGAGGAATTGTGATGATGGTGGCAAAACGACGAAAACTTCTCGATTATCTCAAAAGAAAAGATGAGGGTCGATACGCTGAAATCATTAAAAAACTCGGACTCCGAAAATAAAAGAGTTGAATTTTTTCAAAAAAACAATACAATCCATAAGATATTTCTTATGGATTTTTTATATGTTTCCTTTTTACCCACAAAAATATATTTCCCACTTTTTGATTGTCATATGTGCAGTGATTACAGGGGCGAGTTTTTTGTTTCCATTTCTCGGTAATTTTGCTTTTTTCGGTGCTGGTTGGGGACGCTTTTCATACGCGACGATGATCTGACAGGTGATTTTGTTTCAGTTTTTGCACGGTGGCATTATGCATCTTCTCCTCAATAGTTATTTTCTCTACATGGTATGACCAGAGACAGAAGCACGTATGAGTCAAAATGAATTTATCTCATTTTTTATCTTTTCGACAGTTTTTGTCGTCCTTGGGTTGACTTTTTTTGCTCCGTATCAGCCGACGGTTGGGATTTCTGGATTTTGTATGGCACTGATGTCATATATTTGGGTCGACCTAAAAGATATTCATCATCCGATGAAAAATCAGGTCGGTATCATGCTCGCAATCAATATTGGAATCGGGCTCGTGCCAGGCTGGAATATTAGTCTCTTTGGGCATTTATTTGGTGCGATTGCTGGGGTTGCTTGGTGGTACGTGCGTAAGAAACTTTTTTAAATTTCTCCACTTAATAAATCTTCTTCAAATTCTCGGATTCCTTTGACGTCTTGGCTGTATTGACTGACATCAGGGAAGTCGAGATTTTTTATTTTTCCGACGACTTTTTTGAGGATTTTTACGAGGCGATCAACTTCGGCTTGTTGTATGTATTCGACGATTTCATAGCATTCACCAGTTTCTCGATCTTTTTCGACGAAGATGATTTGAAATTGTGTTTTTTTGAAGGCGGCCCAGCGTGGTGAGAGCGAAAATAAAAGTGCATAAAAGGTGAGTTGGAGTCGGTATTTCCAAGCTTTTATCGCGTCGTAGCCGTATTTTCCTTTGGTGTCGAGCGATGCAAATCCTTTTCCAGTTTTGTAGTCGGTCACGATGAGAGTGCCATCTTGCAGGATTTCGATGCGGTCAATCGCTCCGGAGAGTCTTGTGTCATCGAGGTAGACGCCACTGGCATCCATATTAAATCGGTATTCTAGGTGGATTTCTCCATATTCCTTTCCGGTCGCCTGACTATAAAAATACTCGAGATTTTCTTTTCCGCGAGCGAGGAGTTCTGCTGTGATATTTGGCTCGAGTCCATCTTTTTCGAGACTCTCCTCAAAACTTTTTAAAAGGATTTTTTTATTATAGGTTCCGTGAAATTTATAATCTTTGAAAAAATCTTCGAGTCCTTTGTGGATTGCAGTCCCATAGACGGCGTGCTGATTTTTAGCCTCTGGAAATCGCAGGATATTATTTGATAAAAAGTGCTTTGGTCCGCCACTTGTCACATCGAGAAAATTTTGAAGTGCCGTCGCAGAAATTGAAAGTCCTGATTTGATATAATTTTTCAAAAACATATTTTCTTGCACGCTGAAATTAGTATCAAAAATACTCGAGATTTTCTTTTCCGCGAGCGAGGAGTTCTGCGGTTATAATTTGTATAAGTCAATCTTTTTCGAGTCTCTCCTCAAAACTTTTTAAAAGGATTTTTTTATTATAGGTTCCGTGAAATTTATAATCTTTGAAAAAATCTTCGAGTCCTTTGTGGATTGCAGTCCCATAGACGGCGTGCTGATTTTTAGCCTCTGGAAATCGCAGGATATTATTTGATAAAAAGTGCTTTGGTCCGCCACTTGTCACATCGAGAAAATTTTGAAGTGCCGTCGCAGAAATTGAAAGTCCTGATTTGATATAATTTTTCAAAAACATATTTTCTTGCACGCTGAAATTAGTATCAAAAATATCATTTTCTAGATTCTCAACGAGATATATTTCATTTTCGGACAATTTTCATTTAATATTTGTCCATTTTTCCTCTGGGATATTTGCTAAAACCGAGAGAAGACTATTTGGTTTTTCATTTATTTTTTTCTTTGCATAACTGATAGATAGGAATTTTTTGGCACGAGTAAAGATCGTATAGGTGAGTCGTATAATATCATCAATGTTGTCTTTTTCCGGTAAAATCGAAATATTTGCCGGCATGACATTTGCATTATTTCTGCCACGAGTATATTCGGATTCGATCATTGAAATCGCATAGACATAGTCGTATTCGAGCCCCTTTGCCTTATGTGCAGTGATACACTGGACGGCATCAGGATTTTCTATGAGCATCGACATTGGGATTTTTATATTGTATTTTCGTATGATTTGCAAGTATTCTACAAAGTCTTCTATCCTCAAAAAATCCCCATTTTTTATAATCGCCTTTATCGAGCGAGTACATTTTTGGATAGAGAGAAGGTGCGTAATATAGATTGCAGGCGTTTCTTTGAGTTTTTCTTGTCAGAAAAAGTATTCATAGAGTGGTGATGTAAAGTTTTCATTGATTTCTTCGAGAAAAAGTGTCGATTGTTGCCTTTCTTTTTCGTTATCTTCATAGTCGTCAGATATTTGGAGTTGATTAACTCCTGTCAAAAAATCAATAATTTTCTCAAGTCGAGTATGAGATGATATGAGTGTGATTTCTATGAAAAAATGAGCAATTTTCGATATATATTTGTCCGAATGATGCCTTAAAACTTCAATCCAGTTTTTATTTTCTTCTTTTTTGGCTTTGTAGATTTTTTGAGAAATTTCCCAGAGAGTGAGTCGATTGATTTGCCACATCGGGTGCGACAAAATCCGTACGAGCAAATCATCTCTTGGATTTTGAGTCTGTAAAGAGTAGATATACTCGAGCATATCGATGAGTATCATCACGACAGGATTTTCAAAGATATTTTCTGTTTGTGATACCGATACAGGTATATTTTTTTTGATAAGAATTTTTGCTATGGATTCGAGGGTAGCATTCTTTTTTGCGATGACGGCGATATCTTTTGGTGCGACATTTTCTTTGATTTTTTTCTCTATATCCTCTGCGACTCATACAATCTCATCAATTTCATTTTCGTACAGATTATATTCAATATTTGCTCATTTTCACTGAAAAGCATTAAATTCTTTTTTGACTTCTGGAAGGAGATCACTGATATTGGTGCTGAGTTCTTGTGTCAATGAACAAGAGAGGTCGATAATCTCTTTGTGAGATCGATAATTTTCTTTTAAGATAATCGTTTTCGTATCGTGATATCGTCGTAAAAAAAGTTCGATATTTCGTATATTTGCTCCCTGAAATTTATAAATAGATTGGTCATCATCTCAGACTGCAAAGATATTTGGACTGTCGCCAGCCGGCTCAAGTATACTCGATATGAGCGAAAATTGAGCATCATTCGTGTCCTGATATTCGTCGACGAGTATCCACTGGTATTGCTCAGCCAGACTCGCTTGCACATCAAAATCTTCATTTACGAGTCTGAGTGCTCGCAAAATCATATCCGAGAAATCAATCATCGAATTTGCCTGCAAGTAAGACTCATATTCTTTATAGATATCAAGAAATTGTTTCACTTTTTCGTGTTTTTCAATTTCTTTGAGTCTCCATCCGTTGCTTGTTTTTGTGAGCCAGTTATTTTTCCACTTTGTCAGTGGTTTTGCGTCAGTCTCTCAGTCGATATCTCCCAGAGCATCTTGTATTGATTTGTAGATGATATTCCCGAGATTTTCGATGAGGTGATAGTTTTTTCATTGGTCTTTTTCGGTTTCTATAGATTGTCGCATTTTCTCAAAAAGTGCGATTTTTTCTATTTTTTCTGCTTTTTTATTTCCCAGAGAAAATATTTTTTCACACTGTTTTTCTATTTTTGGTCAGATAATGTTTAATATTTGCTCGTTTAGAGTGAGGACAGATTCGAGATCTTTTACGGTTAGTGAGGCTTCTTTGAGTCGAGTAATGGTTTCTTTGATAGTATTTGTTCGATATTCTCATTTCCAGTGGCTATCCCAGGGAAGTTTGTTATTTATTGTGTGCAAAATTTTCGCTGATTCGATATCATCGACCGTAGTGAGTTCTTCATTTTCTCGAATTTTGTGGCGAAATCGATTGAGGATTTCGAGTCAAAAGGTGTGAAACGTATGGATACTCACTTTATAAGCCTCTGGTCCGATGATTTTTGCAAGGCGCTCTCGCATATTGTTTGCGGCATTTTCTGTGAAGGTCAGACAGAGAATATTGTTTGGATTGGCGTCTGTTTTTTTGAGGATATTGGCAATTCGTACGGCAAGAAGTTCGGTCTTACCACTTCCTGGCCCAGCGATGACGAGCACTGGGCCATAGAGTGTATCGACGGCTTCTTTTTGTTCGGTGTTGAGGCGATTGTATTTTTCAGAAAAGAGAGTCATAGTTTTTATAAAAATTGAGTTTTTAAAACTTCTTCCGCTTTTTCTTCTCGTTCCTTTTTTTCTTTTTCTTCTTTGATGCGGACTTTTTCTGCGATTTCTTCTGCGTGAGCATAGGCCTCACGCATTTTTTGGAGTTGTTTTTTTGTCAGTGGTTTTTTTGGACCATTTCCTGTCGGAAATCTATCTCAAATTCACATAATTTGTACAGTTATTAAATTATAATTGTTCAAAAATATATAATCGAGCAAATATTAAACTATATTTGCTCGATTATTCCTCAGAGTTTTTTGATTTTTCATACAATGTCTTCATATCATCGTTCTATATATTCGACATTTGTAATACTTGTAACTCCTGTTGCGAGCATACCAGCGAGTATCATCGTCACACCAGCACGCAAATCCCAACTTGATACCGTCGCTCCTCGCAGTGGAGTTTTCCCAAAGATAAGCGCTTCGTGTGGATTGAGGATAGCGATATGACCTTTCATTTTTTCAACCTCGATGAGCCAGTTGAGTCTTCCTTCAAAAAGGACTTCGTGAATCCGAGAAACACCTTCTGCCTGCGTCAAGAGAAGAGCAAAAGGGGATTGCAAGTCAGTCGGAAATCCTGGGAAAATATTCGTCTGAATATTTATGGATTTCAAAGAATTAAGAGAATTGTAGACGGTGATTTCATCTTTTTCATAGTCTGTATCCATTTTTACGCCGGCTTCTTCGAGTTTTTCGAGGAAAAAAGTGAGATCTTGAATACGAGCATTTTTTACGGTGATAGATTTTTCACTTGTGAGTGCCCCGAGAATGATAAAAGTTCCGCTCTCGATATAGTCATGTATGACCGTACCAGTGGCTTTTTTAAGGACCTCTTTTAGTCCTTGTATGACGATAGTATGATTATAATTTACTTGTATATCGACGCCAATTTCTTTTAAAACTTCGATCAAGTTCATCACATGTGGCTCAATGGCAGCGAGCGTGATAGTAGTTTTACAATCCTGAAAGGCTGCCATCATGAGAGCGTTTTCGGTTGCTGTCACTGCAAAATTTGCAGGGATGATGACATCTTTTTTCGTGGCTTTTCCAGAGAAGGTGATTTCTTCGCTGTCACCACTGCCTTCATATCCAAAAAGTGTAAAGGCTGTCAAATGCTCGGTAATCGGTCTTTTTCCGATATTGCAGCCACCAGGGTAGGGGATTTTGAGGCTTCCAAATCGCTTGAGAAGGGCTGGAAAGAGAAAAATTCCAACTCGAATTTTTTTGATAAGTTCTCTGTCAATGGATTCGAGTGACATATTTTTAGAATTCATTGAAAGTGTATTTCCTTCGAAATTTACTTCGACACCGAGTGATTTTATAATTTCTAAGAAAGTGAGTACATCACCGATTCTTGGGACATTATGAAGCGTATATTCTTCGAAAAAAAGTCCACAGGCAATCAGTGGAAGTGCAGCATTTTTTGAGCCAGAAATCTGGACTTCACCAGAGATTTTTTGTGGTCATTGGATTTGGAGCATAAGGAAAATTTAAGAATTATTTGGTATTTTGACAGTGTAGCCAATTCATCGTACTGTACTGATAATAATATGATTTTCAAGTTTTTTTCGTAGGTTTTTTATGTGTGTATCGAGTGTGCGGTCATAAGCATAATTATTGTATCACATCACATCTTTCATAATAGATTCTCGTTTGATAGTTTTTGAAGCATTTTGGATTATGTAGTCAAGAATTTGAAATTCTGTCTTTGTAAGTGGGATTTCTTCCTCATCTGCGAATACTTGAATTTTTTCTCGATCAATAAAAATCGTACCAAAATGGTTTAATATTTGCTCGTTTTTTGATTTTTTCTTTGGTTTTGAGCGTTTTATGACGGCTGAGATTCGTGCCATGAGCTCACCAGATGAAAAAGGTTTTGTAACATAATCATCGGCCCCGAGCTCAAAAAGTTTGAGTTTATCTTCTTCGCTATTTCTTGCTGAAAGCACGATAATTGGCACCTGTGAAAACTCACGAATTTCTTCGCAGAGTTCGAAACCATTTTTTCCAGGGAGATTGATATCTAGGACGACAAGCGTCGGATTACACTCTTGAAATGATTTTAGCGCATCATCTCAATGTTCACAATGAACAACACGATATTCTGCTTTTTTGATATAAAGTGAGAGAGGATGAGCGATTCCTAAATCATCTTCTATAAGTAAAATAGTAGACATATTTTATAAAAAAATTTTAGACTATTGTATGAAAAAAGCAAGAAAAAGCAAGGGAAATAATTTCACAAAAAATTCACATTGAGTCACTTGCAAAAAAAATAAAAAAGGAAGTAAAATTTGCTTCCTTTTTTCGTATAAAAATTATTACCCCATTTTTCATCAAATCTGCAAGCCAAAAAATGCGAGTTTATTTGGAAAAATAGGAAATATTGTGTATAATGGAAGGACTTATTTCATATAAAAATAAACTATGCTAAATCAATTTTCACAAGAATATAAACAAATAATGCTCGATGCAGAAAATCTCGCGAAAAAAATGGGTGATAAAGAAATTTTGCCAGAAGATCTTTTAATCCAGATTTCTGCGAAAGCAGGAGGCGATATTGCTGACTTACTCGAGGATTTTGGTATCAATGTGACTGTCATCCAGGATGTATTTGCGCGTCCGCCTTTTGCGATGGATACGACACAGCGGAAGGGGACATATACAGGGATTTCTGAGCGACTCAAAGAACTGATCGTGATTTCTATGCGAGTGGCTTCGAGTTTTGGGAAGTCGCAGGCTGGGATTGAGGATTTTTTGCTGGCTTTTTTCCAGTCGACCAATGAAAAGTGGTTTCCTGAAATGCTTGATTTTATCGGAATCGATCCAAAGGATTTTGAAAAGCAACTTATCGACCTTAATACCCTCATGAGTCGCGGACAAAAAGATGACGGAAAACCTGAGATGTTTGGGCCGATGGAAGAGATTATGGATATGATAGAAGAGACTTTTAGTGGTATGAAAGGTCCGAGTTCACAGACGCCTTTTGAACATAATAAACCACAGGAAAATAAAGAATCGAATACACCAGGACTTGATTTTTTTGGGGTAGATCTCGTCAAGGAATGAAAAGAAAAACTGAATGAGCCAATTATCGGTCGTGATACCGAAATCGATCGACTTATCTCGATATTGAATCGGAAAACAAAAAATAATCCATGCCTTGTCGGTGATCCGGGAGTCGGAAAAACGGCTGTCGTCGAGGGACTTGCGAAGCGAATTGCGACGGGTGATGTGCCTTTTGCAATGCAAAATAAAAGAGTTATTGCACTCGACCTCTCTGGGATGATTGCTGGCACAAAATATCGATGAGAATTTGAACAGCGAATCAAGATGGTCATCGATGAGGCATCAAAACTCGAAAATGAAGTGATTCTTTTTATCGATGAAATCCACACGATGATCGGTGCTGGAAGCGGAGAAGGAGGTCTTGATGCAGCAAATATTTTAAAACCAGCAATGGCACGAGGAAAAATTTGTCTTATCGGAGCGACTACTCTCGATGAATATCAAAAATATATCGAAAAAGACAGTGCTCTCGAGCGACGATTTCAAAAAATTGATGTCGATGAGCCGACACCAGAAACAGCAAAAGAAATCATCAAAGGCCTTAAAAAATCTTTTGAAGAATTTCACAATCTCATCATCACGGACGAGGCAATCGACGATGCGGTCGAACTTTCTGTGCGATATATCACGGATCGATTTTTGCCGGACAAGGCGATAGATCTCCTCGATGAGGCATGTAGTACGAAGAGTATGACCTATAATTTTGACTCGAAAGAACTCGACGAACTCAAAGAAAAACGCCAAAAAATCCAAAAAGAAATGGAGGATTTCTTGATTTCTCAGCAGTATCAAAAAGCCCTCACAAAGCGAAAGCAGGTCGAGGATCTCTCAAAGCAAATGGAAGAAAAGAAAAAGAAAAAACGAATTCCACGAAAGGATCGTATGAAAATCACGCATCTTGATATTCATACAGTAATCCACCAATCGACAGGGATTCCACTCAAAAACCTTGCCAAGGAAGATATGGGAAAACTCAAATGACTCGAAAAATCACTTTCAAAAAGCATTTTTGGGCAGGATGAGGCGATCAAATCAATTGTATCTTCTATCAAGCGATCGCATGTTGGGATTTCCGATTCAAATCGTCCGATTGGCTCATTCCTCTTTCTCGGTCCGACTGGGGTCGGGAAAACTGAACTCGTAAAAGTCCTTGCCAAAGAATTTTACGCGGATCCAAAGGCGCTTATTAAGATAGATATGAGCGAATTTCAAGATAAATCGAGCGCATCAAAACTTATCGGGACGACAGCCGGATATGTCGGCTACGAAGAAGGTGGAATGCTCACAGAAAAAGTCCGCAGAAAGCCATATTCTATCATACTTTTTGATGAAATCGAAAAAGGAAATTTTGATGTTTACAATTTGCTTTTGCAGATTCTCGAAGATGGTATCATCTCTGACGGAAAAGGTCGACAAATCAATTTTAAAAATACAATCATCGTCATGACCTCAAATATCGGCTCTGATGAATTTAATACCACTGCCAGCCGAATCGGATTTGATATTTCTGAGGATGAAGAGCAGGAAGTTTTAGAAGATTTTTCTGAAATCAAAGGAAAAATAGAAGGAGAATTGACGGAGTATTTTTCGCCAGAATTTCTTAATCGTATCGATAAAACTATTATTTTCAATCCACTTGATAAAAAAGTAATCCGAAAAGTAGTTGCTTTGCATCTCGATGGGCTTGTAAGTCGTCTTGAGCAGGTAGGTATCAAATTTTCATATGACACAAAAGTACTCTCATATATCGTCTGAGAAACCTACAATCCTGAGTACGGAGCTCGTCCAGTGCGACGATTTGTGCAGGATTATATTGAGGATATGATTGCGGACAGTATGATTGCTCATCCTTCGAAAAAAACTGTCTCTCTGACAGTCAAGAAAAAAGAATTGGCTTTTGAGTGGAAATAATTTGCTTTTTCTCAAAAAATATGCTACAATGTTCCTGTAATTCTTAATTTTAATTTTATGTCTGAAAATACAAATACAAAAAAAGTTGAAGATCTCTATATTTTTGAGGGTTTTTCTAAAGAAGTTGTGGCCTATTTTCTCTTGATGAGTCAAGTCCAATTTCGTAAAAAATGAGAAATCATTATGACACAAGGCGACAAATCCACTGGTTGTGCTTACTATATAAATAGCGGAAAAGTCCGTATTTTAATTGATGGAAAAGTAGTCGCGACACTCGAAAAAGGTTCATTTTTTGGAGCGATGGCGCTCATCACTGACGAGCCACGATCTGCGACGGTTGAGGTCGTCGAAGATGCAGAATTGCAGGTTTTCCTAAAAGATGAATTCTTGACACTCCTTACTCAATCGCCAAATAGTGATGTTCTCAAAGCAGAAATTCGAAAACGAATTGTCGAGGATTCACAAATTGGTAAATAATTTTTCACTCTTTTTTTAAATCTTAAAAAAACTACAAAATTTTCTATGATTTTGTAGTTTTTTTGTTGGAGTTCTATGAAAAATTATTTTTCTACATCCACAATTTCCACTCCATACATCGCAGAAATATCATATTTTTCTGGATTGTTTTCTAGATATTTTTCACAAGTATACTTGTCAGTATCATAATTTAGCTCGCTGTGAAAATATAATCTTCCTAAAAAGGTGATGTCGCCATGCGCGCAAATCACAATGGTTTCTCCTTTGTGTTTTTCTAATAAATTTTCAATAACTTTTTTTACCCGTGAGAAGACTTCACTGATTTTTTCACCACCTCCATAACCATTATCCCATTTGTAGTTTTTACATGAAAATGTTTTGTTTTGCAGGTCTGGTGAGTTTACCTCGATAAGGTCGTTGATTTTTGTGATTTCGAGTCATTTACTTTTTGCAAGTGGAGTGATAGTATCGATGCATCGGTCGAGCGGTGATGAATAGATTGCATTGATATTTTCATCAGAAAAAATTTCTGCTATTTTCTTGGCTTGATCTCTTCCAATTCCAGTCAATTGAGCTTTGTTTTGGTAATCCATAAGGCCCTTTTCATTGTAATTTGTACGACCATGGCGGACGAAGATGATTTTTGTAGTTGTCATATTTTGAAAGTATTAAAGGATTGAGAATTTTAAGAAAATTTATAAAAAAGTCAAATAGTTCTTCTTGTCAAATTTATTGAGGAATTATTTTTCCATTTAAACAAAGAATATTTTCTGAAAATTATTTGCAAAAAATAGGGAAAATATATAATACATTTATCTTGTCATTTATTCAGGACATTATGAATACATTTCTTACTTTCCTTTTTTCTCTTTATATAGAATCTTCTTTTTATACAATAAATAGAGATTATTCTTGCGAAACTAAACAAGATTGTATTGCTGCCACTGATTGGGATGGCACAAATGCATGTTCCAATATTTATGGATATCGAAGAAAAAGAAAGTTTTTAAGCTATTATTTTACTTGGAAAAAAGACATTTCTTGTTCGTGCTTTGCAAAAATGTGCATTCCAATAAAAACTCAGCAATCACAAATACGGATGGAATTTTATTATCCTTGAAAGCCATGAGGTGGCACTTACCAAAGAGCAAGGCCTTGTTTTTGAAAATGTACAAGTAAGGCATTATGTGATTATAATCATAAAGAACATAAATTGGAATGTAGAGAAAATTTATACTAAAATAAAATACCTTCTAAAATAGAAGGTATTTTATAAAAATTCGTCATATTTTTTATTCCAGCAGATTTGCCTTTTGGCGTAGCGTCGAGAGTTTTGCTGGATTTTTTCGAGCATTTCTGCTTTTGTGATTTTTCCATCGAGAAATTCTACGACTTCTTTGTATCCAATCGTCGAGAGTCAAGGTGTAGATTTGTCGTATTTTTTGAGGAGATTTTCCACTTCTTCGATGAGTCCATTTTCGAGCATGATTTCTGCTCGGAGATTGATGCGATTGTAGAGTGCTTCGCGATCTCACTGGTAGGGTGAGACGAAAAATGTCGGAAAAAGTAAAGTATTTCCATCGTTGATTTCCTGTTTTGATTTGCCAGTTTCTTCGAAGATTTCTATAGCTCGGATGATGTGTGTTTTATTATTTGGGTGGAGTGAGTCGGCGTATTTCTTGTCGTATGTTTCAAGGATTTTCCAGAGAGCGAGATCTCACTGCTCTTGGCGGATAGTTTCGAGTTCTTGTCGTCTAGCAGTGTTTTGTTTTGCAGTGCTATAGTTTCGCTCGAAAATGAGCGAGTCGAGATAGAGTCCTGTTCCCCCACAGAGGATTGGGATTTTTCATTTTTTCCAGATTGCTTCTAAAATTTTTTCTGCCTGATTTTTGAAGTCCACCACCGAGAAAATCTCATCTGGATCGATGATATCTATCATATGATGTACTACTCCACCAGCTTCTTCTGTTGTGACTTTTGCGGTTCCAATATTCATTTCTCGGTAGATTTGCCGTGAATCCACAGAGATGACTTCACTTTTTAAGTATTTTGCGATTTCTATGGCGAGCCCAGTTTTTCCACATGCCGTCGGTCAAAATACCACAATTAAAGATTTTTTATTTTGATTTGCAGTCAAAAAAATATCGAGTTTGTTTTGGAGATTTTTATCGTTCACAGACATTGACATTTTTGATTTCTTTTTTTATTTTGGTGACATAGAAGTCAAGGTCTTCGAGCATAGAAAGGAAAATTGAAAAGAGAGGAATTCCGATAAGCAAACCAAGAAGCCCAAAAGCATGCTCACTAATAAGTAGAATCACAAAAGTAATAAACACAGGAAAATGTGTGTATGATGAAAAGATTTTTGGATTGAGAATATATGCTTCGATAGCGTGAATAATAGCAATCATCGCGATAATAGCTAAAACAAGAGGAATTCCACCAAATCAATATCCAATAATGATAATAGGGAGTCCAGAGAGAAAAGTTCCAAAAACTGGGATAAATCCAAAGATAAATACGACAATAGAGAGTGTAAAAATATATGGAAACCCACCTCCATTTCCCATAAAAAATCCAAGAATAATAAGTCCGAAAGTTGTCAGGATGCTATTTATAGTTGCAATGAGAGATTGAGCTTTGAAAACACGTCCAAATCCAGTTGCAATTTTCAAACCAAGATACTTGTACTCATTATAAAAAAAGGCAAAATTTCCTTTTTTCATCTTATCGAGAAATTTATAAATATCTTTTCGATCGATAATAAAAATATAAGAGAGAATGAGTCCCATCATAAATTTTATCAAGAATCCACCTGCATCTTTAATATAGCCGAGGAGATTATTTCCAAGTTCTTTAAAATCAAAATTACTCAAAAATTCGTTGACCTGATTTTGGAGACCAAGCTCAAAACCAAGTGAAGTTTCCATCTCTTTGACAAGTGTATTAAAATTTTCTATTGTTTTTGGAGCATTTTGTATGAGCTTTTCTATCTCGATTCCGATTTTTGGTATGAGGGTGCTAAACAAGAAAATAAGTATAATAACAAATATAATATACACAATACTTACAATAATATTTATCGATAAATGCTCTCGTAAAAAAATAAAAAACTTATGATTTTTTTCGAGGGAATAATTGTGGATTTTTGTGTGAGTAAATTTGGCAACCTCGAGAAAAAGGTAGGCAAAAATAAAAGTAATCAAAAAAAGTGGGACAAAACTTTTGAGTACAAATACAATTCATAAGAAAATTGCTAAGGCAAATAATTTCTTGAAAAAATGTACTGAAAAGATAATAGGAAGAATATTTTTAAGCATATTTTATAAAAATTAAACAAATATGTCATCGACGTGGGAAGTATCGGGATTGGGATTGAGTTTGCATTCAACCGTCCAGTCTCCTCCAAAAGTTGAACTGAGCCTCTCTTGGATCAGCGTTTTTGTTTGTATCTCATTGACTTTGTTATAGTTCCATTGACTGGTAAAAGAAAGTGTGAGAAAAGTATTTTCACAAGTAAAACTTGCACTTTTGAGTGCAAAAACAAGCCCACTGTGTCCTTTGAGTTCATCGAGAAATCGACGATATGAAAAATTCTCCACTCTAACTTGTCATTTTAAATTTGATTCAGAATCTTTCATTTTCTGCACATCTGGTTTTTCATTTTCTTGTTTTGGCGATAGTTTTGTCTTTCGCGGCTCAGTTTGTATTTGAGGAGATGAAATTGACTCGGGTTCTTTTTTTTCTGGGGTTTCCGGTTGTTTTACCCCTGTTTTTATTGTTGCATTTGAGGTTTGTGTCGGAGTTGGTTTTTTAGGTTCAAATCCCTGTGGCTGACAAGCTCGTAGGAGTGTGATTTCTAGGAGTAAAATTCCGTCTGGAATTATTTTGATATCACGATAATTTTCTTGAAAAATCCTTATAATTCTATCGTATTGGACAAATTTTTCATTTCCGATATTTTCGATGAGTTTATCTCGTAAAAAATACAAAATACTATCAAAAAATCACTGCACTTCGATATGTTGTTTTTTAAAATTTTCCAGCTGCTTTTTGATTTCTGGAGTATTAGACTCAAATAAATCTTGCACAATTTTTGAAACTAAATTTTCATCTACGAGAGAGAGTGCAGACATTACATGTTCTTTTGAAAGTGTATTATCTATTGTATTTTGTTCTAGAATAGTTAAAGCATCACGGGCTCATCATCGTGCAGCTTGTGCTATGAGTTTTAAAGTACTGTCATCAGTAGAAATTCCTTCTTGTGCGGTGATATTTTTAAGATGTTCATAGAGTTTTTCGGTAGGAATACGACCAAAGTCAAATCGTAGAGCACGTGATCGAATGGTTTCAGGGACTTTGTGGATTTCTGTGGTTGCAAGGATAAATTTGACATGTGCTGGTGGTTCTTCTAGGGTTTTAAGAAAGGCATTAAAAGAGGATCCTGAAAGCATATGAACCTCATCAATAATATATATTTTATATTTTCATTGTGTAGGCAGAGTTTGCATTGCTTCAATTAATTCACGCATATTGTCAACCTGCGTATGACTTGCAGCATCCATTTCAATGACATCTAAAAAAGAGTTTGAATCAAAATCACGACAATTTTTGCATTCGTGACATGGATTTCCATTTTTAGGATTTTCACAGTTTATAGCCTTGGCAAAGATTCGAGCACTCGAAGTCTTTCCGGTCCCACGAGAACCCGTAAAAATATAAGCGTGCCCGATTTTTCCAGATTGGATAGATGATTGTAGAATTGTACGGACGATGTCTTGTCCGATAAGCTCGTCCCAGTCTTTGGGTCGATATTTTGTGTAAAGAGACATATATTTTTAGTATATAGAAAAGCATCAAAAAGGCAAATTGTCTCTTACACTTTTGAGTAAAAAATGTATTCTCATATTTATTTTTTTTGAAATACTAAAATTTCTCTCTCTTGCTCGGCAAGCGAATATAAAATACTTTTTTTCTGGACGAGATGATATTTTTTAAGGAGTTTTGGAATTTCACTTCTTTCTTCTTGTGAAGGGGTTTTGTAGAGTAAAATATATCCTCAATTTTTTATAAAAGGCACTGACCAAGGAACAATTTTTGTAATGTAAGCAGTTGCACGAGAAACGACAGCATCATAATGCTGATAAAATTCTCAATTCTTGTGGAGATTTTCTGCACGGTCACGGATACTTTTTATGTTTTCAAGTCCAAGTTTTTCACAAAAATAAGCTTGTGCGTCTGTTTTTTTCTTGACGCTATCGAGGAGCATCATTTGTAGGGAATTATCTGCGATTTTGAGCGGAATACCAGGAAAACCACCACCAGAGCCGATGTCGATAATTTTTTTGAGATTATTTTCTCGCAAAAAATCAAGTGTGAAAAGACTATCTACAAAATGTTTTTCGACAATATCTGACTCCTCGCGTATCGCTGAGAGATTTGTATGCGAATTGTACTCGATAAAAAGTTTTAAAAATTTTTGAAAGAGTATTTCTTGCTCTTTTGAGAGTCGGATTTTGTATGTTTGAAAAAAAGAAAAAGTGTTCATATGTAATAATGTATTGATTTTTTTAATTTTTTCAATATATTATCGCAGATATTTCTTTTTTTATGAAATCAAAACTCTACAAAACGCTCAATTTTTGGCTTCCGAAAATTCCGTTTTTAACCCTTATATTCACGCTTTTACTGCCGATTATTATTATTAACATAAATTATGACGCAGGTTTATTTTTTATCGCACTCTATATTTCTTATTGGACGATAAAGGTTTTTGAGTCGTATTTTTTCGTTCTTAAAAGCTATCTTTCACTTTTGCGAGTTGCTAAAATAAACTTTGCAAAAAATGAAATTTTACACCGAGATGCAAAAAATTTGAAACATATTGTAATTGTTCCAGTCTATACAGAGCCGCTTGATGTCATCGAAGAAAATATTAAATCACTTTTAGCAAATATTTATGAGTACAAACAAAATATCACAATTATTTTAGCGACTGAAGCACGTGCGCCAGATGCCGAGAAAAATGCAAAATATATCATCGAAAAATACAAAGATAATAAAATGAAAATTGTAAATATTGTGCATCCGGCTGATTTGCCAGGGGAGGGAAAAGTAAAATGAGCCAATATTACTTATGCGATTCGAGAGTATGAAAAACAAGAAAAACTCAATCCTAAAAGGACTTTCGTGTCCACTATCGATACAGATACTAAGGTTGAGAAAAAGTTTTTTTCTATTGTATCGTGGATTTTTTTGACGACAGACCACCCACATCAAGCAATTTTTCAATTTACTCCACTCTACTCAAATAATTGGAAAAAGTGAAAATTTTTTGCTCGTATTGTAGCGGCTGGGACGACGATTTGGCAGCTTTTTGAGTCACAAAATCCAGAATTTTATAGAAATTTTGCAGTCTATGGACAGAGCCTTCTTTGTCTCCATAAAGCCGATTATTGGTCAAAAACCTCTATTGTGGAAGATGGTATGCAGTACTGGCGAGCTTATTTTGGTTGGGATGGACTTTTTCGTATTGTTCATACGCCAGCAATTTGTGAAATGGATGTCGTCGAGGAATCAAATACTTTCAATACTTTTCGTGCCCAGTACAAGCAACTTCGTCGATGGAGTTGGGGATGTAGCGATATTGAATATGTAATTCCAAAATTTTTAGAAAACAAAAAAATTCCAAAAAAAGATAAAATCCGAAAAACTTTTTACCTTATCCAAAATCATCTTTTTTGGGCTGGTGGTCCGATGCTTCTCTTTTATATTGGGTATATACCAGGATTGTTTTCTACAATTGAGAGTTCACTGGCGACTTTTACAGTTCCAATAGCGACTTCTGTGATTTTTACATTTCTCTTTTTGACGATTATTTTCCCGTCGGTTATCTCGATTCATATCCTCTCAAAATACATTCATTTTTCTTTTAAAGATTATTTATTTAGTTTGTTTCAGTGGATATTTTTACCAGTTTTGATGTTGACGCTCTTTTCTTTTCCTGCTATTGAAAGTCAGTTTCGTTTATTTCTTGGTAAAAGAATTGATAGTTTTGATACCACTAAAAAAATGTCTCGTAATTAATTTTTATGCTTGATTCTTATTTCGAAGAAGTTCGTAAAAGACGGTCTATTTCCCGTATTTTTTGGATTACTGTTTTTATTTTTTGATGTTTGTTGTATTCCTTTTTTAAGGGGTATTACTTCTCTTTTAAGATTGGCCTGAAAGCAATTATTCCAGCAGAATCAAATACTGGTGCAATACAACAGGGGACGAGTACAGGTACAAAAAAATGAGATTCAGTTTTTAAACAATTTGGTGTGGTACATATGATTACGCGACCTAGTGACATTAGTATTTTTCTTGATACTGATACGATTGATTCTGGGGAGCGAAAAATGGTAAATTATGGAGATTACACGATGCAATATCAAAAAACTGGATATTTTTGAGGACAGAGAAAAATTACTATCAATCAAGAAATTCCTTATTATATGGATAGTATTTCTCTTGTTTCAACTCCAGTATATTCTCCATTTAATCTCAATAATTCGTATAAATTTTCTCATATTGAAGACGATGTATGGCTTACATATTCTCAGACAGGAGCATTAGTATTTTCGGAAGCTTTTCAACAAAAAATAAAAATCCCTTTTAAATCATCTTGGAAAAATATTTGAAATGGATATGTGTGGGACTCTAAAAAAATCTTGCAATATAATCGATTTTTGTGAGAATTTCGACCAAAATCATTACCACACCTTTCTCAGTTTCTAAAAAATTGTAAAAATCCGCAATTAAAGTATGATTTTATTTCTTGTCAAAATACAAAAAATATCATAAATTTTGATGAAAAAATTTTTGAATATGTCGTGGAAAGAGGAAAAAACTATATAAAAACTCCAAAAAAACTCTGGCTTTACAATGAAAAATGAACAGATATGAAACAATATTTGCTCACTGGATCACTTTCGACCGCGAAAAATTTTATACATATCAATGATGATTGGTATTTTTGAAGTGGATCACAAATGAAACCTCTAAATCCTATATCAGATGCTCCGGTTTTTTCTTTCCCAGTAGATATGATTTTCGCGAGTAAAAAAATTAATGATTATTTTGTATTCCTTGGAAAAAAAGACCAAAAAAATATCGCAATCGTTTTTGATCCAAAACACGAATTGGAACCAAATATTATCGATCTTCCAAATATTGATTTTTCTGAAAATACTATTCTAGCCATTGATGATACAATTTTTATAAAAACCCAAAATGCACTTTTATTTTTCTATAAAAAAGATTCGCTTTATCATATGATTTTAGAAGGAAAAATCCTGGCTTTTGGAAAAAATTATGCAATTTATATACCAAAAAATCCACCAAAAGGAAATCAAAAAGTCTGGCGAGCAGATTGGAAAATTGGAAGATAATTTGCTTTTTTACTAAAAATATGCTAAAATAAAAGAAATAAATTTTTCTAATTTTCATATTTTATGCTTCATCCATTTTTATTCACCTTTTCGAGTTATATAGAACTTTTCGGGATACTTATATTAATTTACGGAAGTTTTAAAATTGCCTTTCGATATTTTATTATTGAGTTTGAAAGTTTTCGTAAAAAAAATCTCACAGAGAAAATGCAAGATATTCGCTATGAGATTGGGATTTATATTTTATTTGCACTGGATTTTTTGATTATCGCGGATATTATCATGACGATTTCTGATCCGACGCAAGATGAGATGATAAAGCTTGGTGTGATGATTATCATTCGTACAATGATTGGATATTTCCTTTCAAAAGAAATAGAAGGTATTCATCAATTCGAAAAAATGAAAAAGGAAAAATAAAACATTTATACGTGTGATACGGTTTCTTTCCAGTTTGGAATGATCCCATAGAGATCAATCGCTCTGACTTGCCAAAAATCCCCAGTCTCAAAACAATATGCTGTGAGATGTCCACCAAAACAACAGCCTGTATCGAGTCCGATTGTATTTTTTCGGATTCGTAGTCCATCAACTGACCAATGTCCATAGATGATTGGTTTTTCTCCTTTGTAATATTCATACCAAGGCTTTCAGTTATATTCATTTCGAATTGTAGTTGCGATTTCTGGCGGTGTATCTAGCCCATATTCTGGATGTACTCATCCATGAA
>JAGYHI010000040.1 GCA_018457335.1 Candidatus Altimarinota bacterium
GTTTGAGGGCACTGCTTTTATCGTCAAAATCTTCTGTGTATACCAGACTGACTGGGCGGCGGGCTCGTGTGTATTTTGCGCCACCTACGATTTCTCCATTGTGCTTTTTTATGCGATTTTCAAGGTTATTTGTGATGCCGGTGTAGAGCGTGTCATCGGCACATTTTAGGATGTAGAGTTGATACATAATGAAGAAAATTATACGACGGCGATGCGGATTTTCCAGACATCATATGATCCTTGTTTTTCTTGGATTTTTTCACAATAAATTTTTTCGTTTGCATTAGCTATGGCTCTGTCGATATTTTTCATAAACTTTTCTTCTCCGGTATAGTAGAGTCGTATTTTATAGTTTGCAGGGATTTTTCCTTTTTCAAATTTTTTAGCCAGAAAGTTGATCATTTCAATAATATTTTCAGCATCATCATCACTAAAACCGATAGCGTACGGCAACTTTTTTGCTCATTTTTTGGTCCAATCTGTGTGATGCGAAAGGATGAAAGGGAGGATTTTTTTATATATTTTTCGAGCATGATGGCTTTTTTTGTTTCGATTTTCTCATTATTGTTGACATTTTGCATTTTCATATCGTGGCGATTTGAGACGAGAATATACGACAAAACAAATTGAAAATAATAATCCAAAACTTCTCGTTTTTTCTTGTTCTCAAGATTGAAATTATTTCTGATATTTTGCATTTGCTGTGTTTTTTCTTCTTCAGAGAGCATTTTTTCATTGATAAGTCTGATGACTCGCTCAAAATTTCCGGTTTCGTGTCCTCTGGCAGTCAAGATTGCGGCTGGTCGTCACGGTATCAAAAATTCATTTTTAAAATATTCCATACTGGGTGAGAGTTCTCATTTTTCTATCGCATGGAGCGTGTCATTGAGAAGGATATCTGGGCCAGCATGATTAGTGTTATACACTGAAAAATCACGCAAATTTTCAAAGTGCGAATCGAAGTATTTTGGAAAGTCATATGTATCAGTGTTTTCGTATTTTTGGCGATTATTTTCATATTCTACCATGCCTACATATTCGTACTCCTCATTTTGTTTATTCCAAAATTTTAGTTTTGAATTTGGGTGTAAAATATTTCCATCAAAGTCAAAAATTCCCACAGAAATTCGCCCTTTCGCATTAAAAAATGTTGAATGATTCATATTGGAAAAATATATAATTATTTATAAGATAGTGTGATATTGTTTTTTTGCAAGATTTTTTTCAAAAAACACTCTATTGATTTCGATAGAGTGTTTTTCTTTGGCAGTTTTCTTATTTTTGTATTGCTTCAAGACTTGCTTTTATATAAGAAAGTATATTAATAAGTGTTTCTTGATTTTGATTTGACCCATTGAGATTCACTTTATTTCGTATATGAGTAAGGCGTTTCCCAAGATTTTCAATGACGATTTTATGAAACTCTCCTCGAAGACTCTCTGATATTTTTTCAAGTCGCTCCTTGTATTTTTTGATAAAGTCTTTCGCAAGTTTGAGATTTTTTGTTGAAAGCATTTTTTCTAAATCTTCAATTTTTTCTTCTTGATCGAGACATTTCCATTCTGGAGCAAAGTCTTCTGGATATCACATAAGAGTTGTCGCTTCTAGATTTTTACCAAAAAATGTATTCACTCCGTCGGTTGCAGTTTTACAATTTGGATTTGCTTTGAGGAGTTCTTCTTTGGTTTTGTAACTTTTACATTCACCTTTGTGAATAACTTTTACTTTTGAAGCGTCTGCACTACAGGTATTTCCATAGGTTCGTCCGTCGGATCCACAAACAGGTTCATAATTGGCAGGACAAGCTTTTGGTTCTTCTCGTTCCGAACAAGTATATTCGTACTCAAAATCCGGTCCACAAGCTCTGAGAGTTGAGACAACATTTCCTCCATTAAATGAAAATCCATTACAACCATCAGTCCAAGAGAGGCATTGTCCAGGCTTTGCATTCATCATCTCTTTTTCAGTTTTGTAGGCTTTTTCTTTTTTATCAAGACATTTCCATACTGGAATAAAATTGTCAGGAGTTCACATGAGTGTAGTTGCTTCTAGATCTTTTCCAAAATGTGTATTGACGCCATCAGTTGCTGTTGTACAATTTGGTTCTGCTTTTAAGAGTTCTTCTTTGGTTTTGTAGGTCTTTGAGGCGTTTGTATCGAGTCAAAATGCTTGTAAATCTTTCTGAGCATTTTCAAGTTTTGCAGTTCGTGAGCAGAGTGATACGGTTTCATTTGTGTCTTCTTTATATTTATTTGTGTAGACAATATAATCTTCTCCGTCTACAAAATTAAATCCACAGGCAGCAGAATTAGAAGCGGTTTTTATTGTTTTAAAATCAGTTACTTCTCATTTAATCGTATCTTTTACTGCAAAAATTACTTCATTTTTTCCGTTGACTGTATCTACGATTTTTACTTTCCCAGTGAAGACGCTTGCAGATTTATTCATTTCTTCTTCTGGGGCTGCAGGTTGCATACAACTACAGGCAAAACTGGTTTGAGTGCTCAAAGTGAGTGCTAAAATACCAATTGGCAAAAGGATTTTTTTCATAAAATGAAAATAAAAAATAAATTTTTGTATTGATTGATACGCTGGATATTATATCATAATTTTTTAAAAATTCAAGATTTTTTGTGTGAATTTTGCGTGATTTTTTATTTTTATTTTTTCCTTTTAATATCAATAAAAGTAAAGATTTTTTTAGGACAAATATTTTTTCTTTGAAAAAAGAACATTCTTTCATATAATGAAGTAAAATTAAAAATAATTTCTATGAAATATTTCTCGTTTTTCTTGATATTTGTAAGTGTGGTATTTTGATTTCTGTATTTTCAAAAAGATTTCTCACTGCAAAATCCAAGATCTTCTCAAATCGAGAAGATTCAAATTGCTGATACTGCCACTCAAAAAGCAAAAGAATTTTTCTTGGCTGCTAAAAAACAAATTGGCGTCGTAAAAACCTATGATTTTTCAAATGGATATTATGGAAATGGAGGTTTTCCGCCTGATGATACAGGGGTTTGTACCGACGTGATTTGGCGAGCGTATCGTGATATTTGACAGGATTTCAAGGCTCAAATTATCGCTCATCACCAGAAAAATCCGACGCTTTATTCCAATTTTTGAGACAATAATATTTCCTTTCGTCGCGTCAAAAATATTGATATTTTTTTGAAAAATACTCAAAAATCCCTCATGACTCAAATGATTCCAAATAATGAGCAAAATCTCGAAACATGGCAAACTGGAGACATTGTCATCTTTGACCGACTGCCGAGCGGACTGATGCATATCGGGATTATTTCAGATATTCGTCGAGCAGACGGTGTGCCGTATATGATTGATAATCACGGTTACGGTACAGATATTCGTATTACTCCTCTCGACTGGCAGAGTAAAATTATCGGACACTATCGAGTTTTCTAGACTTTTTTGAAAAAATATAATCCCTTATAGAAGGGGACAAAGTGGGAAGATGAAAATTTTCTCAAAAAAAGATTTGCTTATTTGAAATATATTGACATAATAGAGATCCTATTTATTAATTTTTTTAGAGTATGAGTACAGGTACAGTTAAATTTTTTAACGACGAAAAAGGTTTCGGTTTTATTAAAGATGCAGATGGACAAGAGTATTTCGTTCACATTACAAATGTAGAAGGTGATGAAATCAAAGAAAATGATACTGTTGAATTTGAAGTCAAAGAGACAGATCGAGGACTCAGTGCAGTCAATGTAAGTCTTGCTGAATAAACAAATTCAGAAAAACATCTTGTAAAAACCGCTCGAATTCGAGCGGTTTTTTATTTTTGGTTTCTTTTAAAAATCACTATTTTACAAATCTACTAAGTATACTCAATATAGTATATTTATACTGGTGTAAGTATTTTTAAAAATCATTTAAGAATTAAAGAATTTTTTGTGAGCCTCTCTGAGTTTTGGGTTCGTGATATGAGTGTAGACTTGCGTCGTCGTGATAGATGCATGTCCGAGAAGTTCTTGGATGATTCTGATGTCAGCGCCATTTGAGAGCAGGGTAGTGGCGAAACTATGACGAAGCGTGTGAGCGTGGATATTTTTGATGATCCCCGCCTTGAGTCCGTAGGATTTTATCATATTGGTGATAAAGAAGCGCGAAAGTCGGAGTTTATCATTGGTATTGTCGATGTTTTCCATTTTGAGATTGTGTCGGATGAAGAGGGGAGCGAATTCATCTTCTCGGTCTTGAAGATAGTGTTCGATGGCGTATCGAGCCTCACTTGTGAGGTAGACGACTCGGAGTTTTCCTCATTTTCCGCGCACTCAAAACTCCATAGTTTCGAGATTGATATCATCGCGGTCGAGTTTTGTAAGTTCTGAGATTCGCAGTCCAGTTGCATAGATACACGCACAAATTGCAAAATCCCGCTTACCGATCAAAGTATCACGCGGAATAATCTCAAAAAATCGCTTGATTTCTTCGAGTGTTAAAAAAGTCACTTCGCGGTCGGGTGCTTTCATAAGGTCAAGGCTGGTCGGATCGACACACTCAATTTGCTCTTTTTTTAGATATTTCAGCCAACTTCGCATCGTGACGATATGAGCATTGACGGTCTTTATCGAGCGTCCGCTGTCTGAGAGTGAGAGTCGCCACTCATCAAAATCCTCTTTTTTGATTTCTTCGATTCTTGGGGTCGAAAATTGCTTTGATATCAGGAGGAGGGGAGAGTGCCACGGTTTTTTCTGGTCCTGGATTTCAGGTGGGAGAAAATCTTTATAGTTGTATTTTTCGAGTTCTTTACGAGTCGGCTCATCGACAATCCACAAAATAAACCGCCAAATATGAAAAGCATACTGTTCTTGCGTTTTACGACTGCGACCCTTGTGGAGCCGGAGATAGATGAGAAATTGTGAAAAAGCGATGTAGAGTGACATTTGCATGATTGATTTAAAAAATCGATTTTTATTTCAAAGAGAGAATTAGGAGGGAAGAGGGTATTTCAGTTTACTGTTTAGGCTCTATTTATTTTGAGAAGCCATTATTTGCAAAAAATAAATCAAAGTATTTTATTTTCCAGTAAAGAAAATTATTTTTTGAGCAAATTTTAGGGAAGTGAGTTTGACTTTTTTCTGATTTCTATGTCTTCTTATAAGAATATAGATAATACTTCACATAATATAACTTATGTGAAGTATTATAGTGAAAAGTATGAAAATGCAAACTTTTGTATGAAAAATATGACTTTTTTCCTTGACTTTTTATATTTTTATTTGGTTTTTGTGAAAATGTTTTTTTATTTTTGTTTGCTTTGTAATTTTATTTTGTTTTTACTTTCATTATTCTTCTTATCCTATGTATAAAAAATAGGAAATAAATTTTGTAATACTACAATTTTTCTCTGAAAAAACAGGCCCTTGTTTCATTTTTTGCGACTCATAATACCTAGAAAGTCTTTTCTCGCGTATTTTTATAAACCTGATAGGTATCTTATTTCTATAGGTATATTAGATTTTCTTAGCAAATTTGCAAATAACAATATTCACTTATATATTGATTTCACATAAATATTCATTTTTTTAATTTAGTTATTATGAGAATTATTCTCATAATCATCTTTAATGATGAATTAGTAATATTTTTCTAAAACATTTGTTCCTAGTTTCAATAAAAATATTGACAAATCTTAAAAAATATCAAAAAATATACAAAAAAGCGGAAAAATCACTAGTTTTCCGCTTAGGTAAGGTAAAAAATCAAGATTTTTTATGGTTTTTGAGGTTTTATCGGCTTTCGATATGTCGTGATGATTCCAGAGACTTTATCACCGACAATATACCTTTTAAAAACTTCGTATTCGACTGTAATCATAAAACTCCTTAAATCTTCCTCTACTTTATTCCCTGTTATAAGCATATCTCCATTGATTCAAAAATTTAGTGTGAGTTTTTTGTTTTCTTGCCAATTGTGTCAACCTGAAAGTTTATCATCAGTTGTAATTCGTCCACTTGATGTTTCGATTTTTGCTATTTTATATCCTCGATTCCCTTCTAAAAATGGAGATTCTAGTTTTTTGCCATCTTTTTCTGCATCAGCTCATTGTGGTTTATATTTTGAAATAATGCTTCCACTGGAAATAATTACTGTTTGCTGTGTGTTTGGAATCATTTTTTTATCTGTCGTACCACTCCAGCTTCCGCGACCAATGACCATATCTTGTTTTGCACGCGTGATAGTATCTTCGACGAGTTCTGCGAATCGTATCGCTCGTTGTTGTTTAGTATTCTGAGAATTGACGAGACTCATCGCTGCAAGCACAAGAATCCCAATAATTGCGATGACAATCATAAGCTCGACGAGTGTGAAGGCTCTGTAAGATTTTAAATGCATATTTTTATAAAAATTATGGCTCTATAATATAAAAAAACTAAAAAAATACAAGGCATTTTTCCTTGTATTTTTTTGTAGACTTATATTTTACCATTGGATATTATCCCAAGTGCTTCACATATTGACAAGAACTTTGATAGTCTCGGCAATAGTGATATAACTCGTAGGCTCAAAAACTCTTACTTCTTGATTTTCTGGCTGTCCGTCCCATGTCTTTCTTCCGTGAAGAAGACAGAGTTCGTATGCTTTTTCAATATGAGGAGCAAAATCACTCTGAGGATTTACATCAGCAAATCTGTTCATTTGTGCTGGTTTATCTTTGAGTTGAGAGATGGTAATATTATTTAAAAATCTTTTTCGTAGATATTCTACAAAGACTTTTGCTGCAACTTGTCTCTCTACTTTGCTATTCATATTCTGCTTAAGAGTCGAGAGAAGGTTTGTAATACTTTTGTCTCAGGTTGGTACTTTTTTTAAGAGGGTTTCATATCTCGTAAGAACGCGACCAAACTGCCCGAAAGTAATATCTTGATGTACATATTCATCTGTGGTGTTTGATATGAAAAACTTTCTATAAAGGGCTCGTTTTTTGAGGTCTTCAAGATTTTTGATAAGACTATCGCATTGTATGCTAAAATTTTTATTTCCTCAATTTTGCATTGCATTTATACCAAGTGTATCATTCCAAGTCTTCTCTAAAATGCTTCGTTCTGCTTGATTTACACTATATCCACCACCATGACCAGAAGTTGTTTGTATTTTTTCTGTTTTTGGTGCATTTGGTTTTTTTGGAGTTGGATTTTCCGGTTCCGGTTCTGTTGTTCCTGTGTTCGTTTCCGGTTCTGTTGTTCCTGTGTTCGTTTCCGGTTCTGTTGTTCCTGTGTTCGTTTCCG
>JAGYHI010000041.1 GCA_018457335.1 Candidatus Altimarinota bacterium
TTTAAAAAATAGACCGACGCACGAATTTTTTTATTTCGTGTGTTTTTATTTTTTATGATTAAACTCGTTTTACCAGATGCTTCTCATAAAGAAGATTATCTTGCCTGCATACAAGAGTGGAGAGAAATAGAAAATCTTGATAAAATCAGTCCTTGAAAATTTGTAAGTCCTGATACTTATGAAGAATTACTAGCCTCGAATACTGGTGAGAAAATAAATTTGGATAAATGATATACCACACCGTCTACTTTATTTTTCGTTTATAGTGATAATAGTGAACTTATCTGAGCTATTGATATTCGTCATAATCTTGATAATACTTTTCTAAAAGAATTTTGATGACATATCTGATACGGCGTCGCACCAAAATATCGTAGAAACTGATACGCAACTAAAATGCTAGAAAAATGACTCGAAGAAGCGAAAAAACTTTGAATTGAGAAAGTACTTGTATGCTGCTATGATGGCAACATTGCCTCACAAAAGGTGATAGAAAAAAATGGTGGAGAATTTGAAAGATTTGCTAATTTAGATTGAAAAAAACTTCGTAGATACTGGATAGAAAATACCTAATACAAATATTCGCAATAAATAATTTTTACTTTTTTACTTTTAATTTTTTATGTTACGAACACATACAGCCGGTGAACTTACCGCTAAAAATATTTGAGAGACCGTCACTTTGACTGGTTGGGTTGCAAACCGTCGAGATCACGGAGGGCTTATTTTTATTGATTTGCGCGATCGATATGGAATTACTCAAACCGTTTTTGATCCAAGTGAAAATAAAGATTCTTGGGAAGTGGCTGACACTTTCCGATCAGAATATGTTGTTCAACTAACCGGAAAAGTCCGAAATCGTCCAGAAGGACAAACGAATGAAAATCTTGTGACCGGAGAAATCGAAGTACTTATTGATAATGCAAAAATTCTCAGTAAATCAGAAGTACCACCTTTTGAGGTTTCTGAGCACAGTGATGCAAATGAAGATATTCGACTTAAATATCGATATCTTGATTTGCGACGAAAAAATACTTTTGATAAAATTGCTTTCCGATCAAAGATGAATACTTTCACTCGAAACTGGTTTGTGGAAAATGATTTTCTTGAAGTACAAACACCACTTTTTACCGCATCTTCACCAGAAGGGGCACGAGACTATCTGATTCCTTCACGAATCCATCATGGAAAATTTTATGCATTGCCACAGGCACCACAGCAATATAAACAGCTCCTTATGGTCGGGGGAGTAGATAAGTACTTTCAGATTGCGCCGTGTTTTCGGGATGAGGATCCACGGGCTGACCGACACTCTTGCGAGTTTTATCAGATTGATTGTGAGATGAGTTTTGTGGAGCAAGATGATGTATTTGAGGTTGCAGAAAAATTCTCAAAAGACCTTATTGCAAATTTAAGCGATAAAAAAATTGTACACCTTGATGGAGAAAAATTCAAAAGATTGACCCATAAAGAGGCAATGAATTTGTACGGATCTGACAAACCAGACATTCGATTTGATATGCATTTTGAGGATTTTACAGAAACTTTTAAAGATTCTGAGTTTTCACTTTTTGCGAATACAGTCGCACAGGGTGGAGTCATAAAAGCGATGAAACTCGAAGGAGTTGAAATCTCTCGAAAACAAATCGATGAACTCACAGAAGTGGCTCGAAGTCTCGGTGCTGGTGGGCTTGCTTATATCATTTATGATGAAAATGGTCCTCGTTCTCCAATTTTGAAATTTTTTAATGAAAAAGAACTTGATGCTTTAATGCAAAAACTTGCACCAAAAAAGTGAGATGTGATTTTCTTTGGGGCTGGTGACGAGAAGACAACTTGTAAAGTGCTTGGAGGAGTGCGTGTCGAATGTCGAGATAAATTTGATCTTGTCGATTCAAATGAAATTGCTTTCTGCTGGGTGACAGATTTTCCAATGTACGAACTCAAAGATGATGGTACTTATGACTTTGAACACAATCCTTTCTCAATGCCTCATGGTGGAGCAGAGGCCTTCGAGGGTGATGTCGACCCACTCGAAATCTATGGAGCGCAGTATGACTTGGCATGTAATGGCTACGAAATCCTTTCTGGGTCAATTCGAAATCACGATATTAAAGCACTTGTCAAGGCTTTTGAGATCGTCGGAAAAGGAGAAGAGGAAGTCAAAGAAAAATTTGGAGCGATGTATACAGCCTTTAAATATGGGGTACCTCCACACGGAGGGTTTGCCTTTGGGTTTGATCGACTTCTTATGATTTTGCGAGACGAGACGAATATCCGAGAAATTTACGCCTTCCCAAAATCTGGAAAAGCCGAAGATGTCATGATGAATGCACCGACAAATGTCGACGAAATACAACTTCGTGAACTTCATATCAAAATCCGAGAAACGAATAATAAATAGTTATTGCAAAAATTTGAAATAAGAAAATTCCCTTACTTATGAGAGTAGGGGAATTTTTCAAAATGGACTTGTTTTTTTTTTTTTTTTTTTTTGAATAGAATATTTTTGTATTTTAATTTAAAAATATGAAAAATTGTCCACATTGTGATAAAGAGATTCAAGATGCTGCGAAAAAATGTAAGCATTGTAAAAAGGTTGCAGTAAAGTCAGTAGAGGTAATTTTTAAAGAAACATTATACTATATAATAGTACGTATAGTAGTATGAACTGGAGTATTATCCGTTATTTGGTTAGGGTTATTGTGAATAGCTTATATTTTTGGTTGGATTTTTATTTAAAATAATTTTATTTTTTATGAAAAAGTGTCCATATTGCACACAAGAAATTCAAAATGCAGCAAGCAAATGTAAACATTGTAAAAGAGATATTGAGATGAAAATTTGCTCTGAATGTGCTGAGAAAATTTTAAAATCCGCAAAAATTTGCCCTGAATGTGATTCGGTAATTGAACAAAAAATCTTATGTCCATTTTGCATAGAGGAAACATTTGAAAATTCTAACAACTGTCCGCATTGTAATTCTTTTCTTCAAAAATCAATTTCATGTCCGGAATGTGCTGAAAAAATTTTTGGAAATTCTGAAAATTGTCCATATTGTGATTCAGAGGTTAAAAGATTAGAAATAAATAACACTTCTCATAATTACAATATTGAAGTCTGAAAAAGAAGAGAAGGATTATTTGCAAGAGTAAAAAATAATAATCGGATTGGGAGGTTAGATTGTTTTCTGGCTAGTTTTATGTGGGGAATTCTGAGTTTATGTATAGCTTTTCTTCTTACTTTTATATTTTTCCCGAGAATTTCAACTCATGATGCAGGTGATACTATTTGAATTTTAACATTTCTTATAAATATTTATCCGAATATTTATCTTCTAAGAAAGAGGTTTCATGATTTAAATTATTCTGGTTGGATGTACTTGTTTACTTTTATTCCAATTGTAAATATTATTCTTGGGCTTATCTTGCTTTTTGGAAAAGGTACTGACTGAGAAAATCAGTATTGACCAGATCCACTGAGATAAGTATTTTTTTAAAAAATCTTTTGACAAAATAATTAGCACGTATATAATAAGAGTGCTAATTATTTTTTGTATTCAAGAATTTAATAAAAATGAAGAGATCCTGAAACAAGTTCAGGATGACAGAAAAGGTTTTTTATCAGAAAGAATATAAATGCAAAAATTAGCAATAAATTTATTTCTTAACTTTTTTGAAAAGTATGCAAGGACACTTTGAAGAAACGGACAATAGAAGTCCACTTGAAAAATTTACCATCAATCTAACAAAAGAAGCCAAAAAATGAGATATTGATCCGATTATTGGGCGAGAAGATGAAATCTACCGTACCATTCAAATCCTTTCTCGGCGATCAAAAAATAATCCTGTTCTCGTTGGTGATCCAGGAGTTGGAAAGACAGCAATTGTTGAGGGAATTGCTCAGAAGATTGTTGCACGAGAAGTACCGGAGATGTTGTTTGACAAAGAAATTTGTACGCTTGATTTGACTCGATTGATTGCTGGTGCGAAGTATCGCGGTGAATTTGAGGAGCGACTTAAAGGTGTGATTGACGAAGTCGAAAAAAGCGATGGGAAAATTATTCTTTTTATTGATGAACTTCATACGATTGTCGGTGCTGGAGCGACTGAGGGAAGTAGCGATGCAGGAAATCTTCTCAAACCATCACTCGCTCGCGGAAAAATAAAAGTCATCGGAGCAACGACGCTTATGGAGTACCGAAAATACATAGAAAAAGATGGGGCGCTTGAACGACGGTTTCAGCCAGTAAATGTCGATGAGCCGACTCGTGATGATGCGCTTGCAATTCTTCGCGGACTCAAAGAGCGCTATGAAACTTTTCATAATATTCGTATTAGTGATGATGCGATTGTGAGTGCGGTGGATTTTTCGATCCGGTATATTGGTGACCGAAAACTCCCTGATAAAGCCATAGATCTCCTCGATGAGGCTTCTTCTCTTGTGAAAATGCGTACGCATTCAAGACCGGTAAGTATAGATAAACTCGAAAAAGAAATCCGATCACTTGAAATCGAAAGGCAGGCGATAAAAAACGAAAAAGAGAAGAAAAATCGTCTTGAAGAACTTGAAAAAGATCTTAATGCGAAAAAATGCAAATATGAGGAAATGGAAAAAGAATGGAAAGAAAGCAAACAAAAACGCGATGAAATCCAAAAACTTCGTGATGAAATCACAACGCTTGATCAAAAAGCAAGTGATTTGGAAATGTCCGGAAAGTATCAAGAAGTTGCAAAAATTCGCTATAAGGAGATTCCAGAAAAAACAGCAATTCTTGAAAGCATTGAAAAAGAAAGTACCTTAAATCAAACCGTACAAAGTGATGATATCGCGAACATCATCGGTAAATGGACAGGAATCCCAGTTGGGAAACTTCTCAAATCAGAAACGAATATTTATAATAATTTGGAAACATTTTTGCATGAAAAAGTCATCGGGCAAAATGAGGCGATTGAAAAAATCTCTGACGCGCTTCGACGCAATAAAGCAGGATTAGGTGATCCGAATCGTCCGATTGGTTCGTTTCTATTTCTTGGGCCAACTGGGGTCGGGAAAACAGAAACAGCAAAAGCCCTTTGTGAAATCCTTTGGAATAATCCGAACGCATACGTGCGACTCGACATGAGTGAGTATATGGAATCTCACAGTGTGTCTCGCTTGATTGGTTCGCCTCCTGGATATATCGGACATGATGATGGTGGACAACTCACAGAAGCCGTGCGTCGAAATCCATATTCGGTTGTATTGCTCGATGAAGTGGAAAAAGCGCACCCAGATATTTGGAATATTTTCTTACAGATTTTTGATGAAGGACAGGTGACTGATAGTAAGTGACGCGTCGTAAATATGAAAAATACTATCATCATTATGACTTCAAATCTTGGAAGTGATATTATTGCGAATATTAGCAATAATGAAGAAAGAGAACAAAAACTCCGTCAAGAACTCAAAAAATATTTTAGAATTGAGTTTTTAAATCGGATTGATGATATTGTGGTATATCAAAGTTTGACCGAAACTGAAATCCAAAAAATTGCACATCTTGCGCTCTGATCTGTTAAAAAACGCTTGCAAGAAAAAAATATTTCTCTTGAATGGAATAGTGATCTGGAAAAGAAAATTGCTGAGATTGGCTACGATACTGAACTCGGTGCAAGGCCACTAAAAAGAATTATTCGTGAATATATTATCAATCCACTTTCGGAAAAAATTCTCAAATGAGAAATTGAAGAATGAGAAAATTTGCAAATAGAATTTGGAGAAAAGAGGGAATTGGTAGTGGAGAAGAGATAATATTAAAAATACCTTTCAAATTTGAAAGGTATTTTTTGTGTACAGATTATTCTTCCATTTTTCGCTTTTTGCGAATAATTGCATATTCTAATGGGGCTTCTGGAAGGTTGATCCAGAGGTCAATATGTCCACCATGGCCAGACTGTCGAACTTCGCCATCGAGTGGACAGATGTCAAAACTGGCTTCTGTCGATTTTGGGTCTTCGAGGAGCAGAGGATCAGCGATGATTTTTTCAAGTTTGAATTCGGTGCGTTGATTTGGAGAGAGAAGAATGAGTTCATCTTCTAAATCAATTCTATTTTTCACCATAATTCGAGCCATTTTATTTTTTGCGTCGTACCCACGGACGATACCGACTGGATCCTCTTCATGGTAGTCGAGATTTTTTTCAAAATAAATCGCATTGGCTCATGGATTTCCGACGAGAAAACCTGGTGTGTAACCACGATTTGAGATTGCAAACACTTCTTTTGAAAGTGTACCCATATCATAGTCTTCTCCTTTTTCGACTGCATCGAGAGCAGGACGATAAGCTTTTCCAACTCCAGCAAGATAGTTAAAAGTTTTTGAGCGTCCCTCGATTTTGAATGAAACAACCCCAGCGTCGGCAAGTTCTTTGATATAAGCCAGCAGACAACTGTCGCGAGAATTCATAATATAGGTTCCGTATTCGTCTTCGTCAATCGGCAAGAGTTCTCCTTGTCGCTCGCGTTCTTCGAGATAAAATTCGCCCGTCAGTTCTTCGTAGTCTTCTGGTCGGCCAGTTGAGTCGTAGAGTTCATCTGGTGAAGCATCTTTTTTGAAGACTTTGTATTCCCAGCGACATGAGTGAGAGCAAGTTCCTTGATTTGGGTCGCGGTGTGAAAAATAATTTGAAAGCAGACATCGTCCAGAATACGCCATACAAATCGCTCCGTGTACGAAAAATTCGATTTCGATATCTGGGACTTTTTCGTGAATTTCTTTGACTTCTCGAAGTGAGAGTTCACGAGAGAGGATTACTCGGCTGATTCCCATTTCTTTCCAAAATTTGACCTGTGCCCAGTTGGTGTTATTGGCTTGGACAGAGAGGTGGATTTCTGCGTCTGGAAATTTTTCTCGCACGAGGTGAATGAGTCCTGGATCACTCATAATATATGCATCTG
>JAGYHI010000042.1 GCA_018457335.1 Candidatus Altimarinota bacterium
AAATATTCCTATAATTCCATTGGTAAAGTGCACAATAAAATCAGGGTAAAAAGAGCGTCTTTCTCCGTATTCATCCTCCCACGGCACTGCAAAAAACTCTTTTGTACTTTTCCCGTTATTGTACCAAAATTCTACTATTTCTGAAGTTTCTAAAAAATCTTCTATAAACCAGGTTTCTTGTTGGCTATCGAGTTGCATATACGACGGTTGAAGTATATTCTTCGTATATTCTTTGATTTTAGCTTTTTTGGTAAATCATTGGAATCTTGGTATTTGCCAAGTATATATCTCTTCTGCTTCTTTGCTTTTTTCTTTTATTTCTTTTTGTCGCAAGGGCTTGTAGGTGTTTTTAGCCTTTTCTAGTACTTCCTTAAAAAAATCTTTATTATTGAGAATAAGCTTTTGGTAATAGAGTCGTGTTTTGTATCGTCAGAAAAAGTAATGATCTAGGGCTGAATAGAGTGCTTCGATAATTGGCTTGTACGAACGGGCAACATTGGTAAATTGCATTCCAACCTGATTTCTTGCAAAGTCTTCAAAAGAAAGCGTTATAAGCTCTTCTTGGGTTTTGGTTTCTATTTCACTTTTTGCAATGATCTTTTCTCCTGTGTGATTGTCTATATCTACCAAAATTTCCCCATCAGAGAGAATACTGCTTTTGATATCTCGATCTTCGATATTTATAAATCTTTGGAGTTTGGAAGTGTTTTCAGTTTTTTCGAGTTCACTAAATTCTCCACCTACATACTCTATAAATGTTTTTGCAAGAACACTATAAAAACTCCGTCAAATATCTTTATAGTTTGTTCTTGAAGTATAAAAAGACTGTAAAGCAAAATCTTTATAGATTGCATTGTTTCTGATTCAGATAGAATTTTTGATGAGATTCTTGGCAGTTTCCCCGACTCCCATTTCTGCTCTTGGGAGATCTGTGTATACATAAGCTTTATTGAGAGCTTCACTTGAATAATGCTTCCACTCAGGCATTCGTAAAATCCTTCCCACGGTTTGTATTTCAAAAGTAATTGTCTGTATTTCTCGAAACATCACAAGAATCTGAGCCCGTGGACAATCCCACCCAGTGGCAATAGCTTGCTTGAATATGAGAGCCTCCACAGGAGAATCTTTTATATCTACCAGTTCTTTATTGGTTTTGTCTTCACTGAGCCAGATTGCAAGTTTTTGATTTGCAAAAGTCATATCATATTCTTCTTGGAGAATATGAATAATTCTATCAAGTTTCGTTTTATCGACATCAGTTGTCTTTTTTGCCTCAGAAGGGAGTTGTATAAGGACAAGTGGTTTTACGCTAGAATTTTCTTTTTTATATGCGCTCAGCAATTCTTTTTGTTTTTTGAAAGCAAGGTCCAGTACGATTTTGTCAGTTTCATCTTCGACGTTGGCAAGATCTTTGAGATTTTCATTGACCAAGACTTCCTTTTTGATCATTCCTTCTTTGATTACATCATCAATATTTACTTCTACTAATGGAATATAGCCTTCTGAATCAGGTGTTGCAGACACCTCTATTTGTAAGACTGGTTTTATATAGTTTTTGATAAGTTCCTGAGCTTTTGGAGTATTGAGGCTTTTGTGCGACTCATCGACGATGAGGATCACTTTTCGTCCAGATTTATGAGTATTGTCTAGATAGGTTGGGAGATTTTCATTTCTCTCATTCTCTTTCATAGCGAGGACCTTCCATTCGCCCGTACTTCTGTCCACACTTCGTATACTTTCCCAGTTGATAAAAAGGACTTCATTGGCTTTGAGCTCCTTGTCTTCTATATCACAAAGTTCTGAAAAGTGTAGAGCAGTCCCTTCGAGATTTTTTTCAAAGCTTGTTTTGGATTGTCGTGAGAGATCATTGACGCTGATCCATAGAAAACAATATTCTCCCTCTATTTTACTTTCACAAAAGTGCTTCAAAAAGTTTTGCATCATAATGGTTTTTCCACTTCCAGTTGGAGCCTTGAAGACAAGTGCTGAGCTTTCTTTTTGTTTTCCAAGTTCTTTTATAGTGTTTGATAAAAGCTCTTTGACGGCATTTTTTTGGTATTCTTTGAGTATCATATTCGTCAGAAGATTAAAAATTAAAGATTTTCTTGTAGGTTTCCAGTATATCATCAGGAATATTTTGGACCGTCACATTGTCAAATCCTTCTAATGCTTCTTCGAAAATATCTTTACTCAGAGAAAAAATATACACAGAAATCTCTCCATCGAGCACCTTCAAAAGCTTTTGAAGATTTTCAAAATAGTGATTCTCATAGAGAATTGCTGTATATTTCTTTCATTTTTTGTAGAGTTTGAGTTCTGGGATTGCATTTTTGAGTAGTACTTCATTGAAAGTATTTTCCTTGATACAAAGCAGGTCATCACACATATTCATAAATTTATATCGCAGATCATCGATTGATCGCTCTGTTTTGATAAATTGTGTTGTGTAGTATCTGAGGTTTCATCAGAGTCATTCTACTTTTTCTCATTTTGCATTTGTATAGCCTTGGATTACTCTTTTGTTTCGTTCGTAGGTGATGTCTTTACAAATATTTTTCTCAGGATCATCTTTGGTATTTTCTCTATTACTACACAAGATAAACTGCCTATTTCCTCCATCTTCCTTATTGAGCTCCATAATTGTATGTCCGGTGGTTCCAGATCAGGCAAAGAAGTCGAGAATGGTGGAGTTTTTCTTTCAAGATATCTCAGATAAATATTTAATCAATCAAGTGGGTTTTGGAAATGAAAAACTAATATCTAATTTATCAACTTCATTTGTTCATTTTGAATTTTCAAATTCTTCTATAAAATCTGAGAATATTTCTTTTTTATCTTCAACCTCATAATCAAAAACCTTTTTGTAAATAGTCCATTTCGCCTGATTTCATTTTTCATCTAAAAAAGGAGATTTAGTACTTTTTTTAAAAATAAATCGACCATTTTCTTTTTCTTTTAAATATCTTTCTCTAGACCAAGTCCAACATTTATCATCTTGAGTCTCAGGTATAACTTGTTCTCAGTCTTTTTTAATGTTAGGAAAAACATTTCATTTAGGTATTATTAAGCTTCCATCGGGAGTCTCAATATAATATCTTTGATTTTTTCTAACTTCAAGCTTCTCTCTATATGGAATATCTCACTTTTTATATTTTCTTATATTTCAGTTAAATGTTTCTGTTATCCAGTTTTTAGTTTTATCCTTAATAATTCTTCCAAACTCTTCTTTCGATATAAATTTTACATTTTTAAAGTAGGCATGAATATAATCTTTCTTGGGTTTAATATAGTCTCATTTATTTCATCATCTTTTTGTTATCCTAATAATTGTTCCAATAAAATTTCTTTCTCAAAAAATTTCATCTAATAATAATTTTATTTGAGCCTGTTCAATATCTCATATACTTATAAAAATTGCTCCTTCATCTGTCAAGAGTTCCTTGGCAATTTTCAGTCTTTTATTCATAAAGCTTAGCCACTTACTGTGTCGGAAACTATCTTCTTTATCGACATAGTCATCATTATAAATAAAATCTTTGTTTCCAGTATTGTACGGCGGATCTATATAAATCACATCGATTTTTCCTTTGTGAGTATAGCTGAGAGCCGATAGGCTATGATAGTTATCTCATTCTATGATTATGTTGTTAGGTATCGATTCACTCTCTTCTATACGCAGATCTTTTTCCTCCTGCAAAATAGGGAGCGCCCCCTCAGCTTCTTTCTCAAAATTCTCCTCTTTTTCTTCCCAGACGAGTCAATATCTTTTACAGCTTTTTACTTTTTTGAGTTCTTCTTCGAGTTCTTGGATTCGCTTGATTAGGTCCTCAGTATTTTTCATAATAAAAAAGATAACAAAAATAAATTGTTACCAAAAAAAATCCTTGAAGATAAGTCTATTTTAGCAGAAATCAAAAGGAGTGGTTTTACAGCCACAATATATCGAGTTTCTGCCAAGATTCTCAATCCTCTCAATTGATAATTCAAAGAGTGGTGTGGCGTAAAACCACTCCATTTAAAAATTATCAATTAAAGAGATTGATTGAGAATAAAGGATTAGGAATCTTGGCTTCTATATTCTATGCATTTTTCTCATTTTGTCCATATTTTTTAAGATTTTCTAAACTTTTTAAAATGAAAGACTTGTATTTTTCTATACAATTCTACCTTTATTATGTACTATTACACTCTTATTTTCCCTCCATTTTTTAGAATTTTCTAAACCTTTTGCCCCCAAGGAAAAATCATCTTTATACAATATCATAAAATACAGTCAATCGTTATTTACGAAAAGACTACATATACAGAATATGTACTTATTCCAATTTCAGACCACCCCCCCCATACTGATCTTCTTAAAATCAAAAAACTTTTGACAAATTATGTTTTTATGAATATAATATGTTGTGCATATTTCGCATAATATGCAATAATAAGAAAGTTATATTTTTCTTCATAGTAGAAAGATATAATAATAAAAAGGCAAAAGGCACTCCTTCATGGAGTGTTTTTTGTTTGTGTAAGATCTGATAAAATATTTTTCTCTAAAAAATAAAAAAAGGAGTCGCCCTTAGGTATTGCTCCTTTCGGTAAGACTTCCTTTGTCGTAATGTGTAAGTATTATATCAAAAAAGTCAAAAAAAGTCAAATGTTTTTTGTTAGAAATTTTCACTTTACGGGGCTGTATATTTTCTTAATAGAGACAGTGTGGACTGCTATTCCTTCATGAATTAAAAAGGTTGTGATCGGAGATCCTAATGAGATCAAAAAAGTCCCACCCAAGTGATTGAGTGAGACGCTCTTGTAGGCAGTTCTCTCGTCGAGTATCCACATACGCCGAGCGGTGGACTAGATGGTTGCATCAACTGTCTATGTCAGTAGAGTATCTTATTTCTCTATAAAAGTCAAGTTTTTCTTTCCGGTTTTTTTATTTGTAAGAGTGCTAAAAGGAGAGAATTATAATTTATAAAAAGAGATTCTTATGAAGAATGTTTTGATATAGACTTTACTGAGAGTTATAGATAAGATCCTTGTGTTATATTCTATTCAAGGAAGGGTACCACGAAAAATCAAAACTCCAATACTGGAGTTTTTTTGTCGGAAAAACTTCCAAATCCTAAAATATTTGCTCAAAATGAAAAAATTCGTATAATCGCTGTATAATTTTCATTTTTATGCACGAAATTTTTAAAAATCATCAAATTATTGCTGTAGATTGTGACGAAGTTCTCTCGGAGACGATTGCTTTTGGACTCAAAAATGCAAGTGGAAAAGTCCCTAAATTGTTTTCGTCAATCCAAGAAATATCAGATTTTTATTTTGTAAATATGTCTGATGAGATTGAGCGCAGTGATGTAGTCGAATTTTTCTTTTCGACTTTCGAAAAAGATAGAGAAAATCTTGATATGCCACGGGTAGATGGAGCACTTGAAATTTTAAAAATACTTAAAAAAGCAGGTAAGGAACTGTATATTATTACAGCACGCCATTCTTCTTTGAAAGAATACACTCAAAAATATATTCAAAAACACTTTCCAAATATTTTTACAGAAATTTATTTTGCGGATCATTTTACTGAAAATCATCGTAAAAAATCAGAAATTTGTAAAGAAATTGGTGCGACCCTACTCATCGATGATAGTATCGAAAATGCGCTTGATTGTGCAGAAAATGATATACAAGCAATCCTCCTTAAAAAACCATGGAATAAAAATCACAGTGAAACTCACAAAAATATTCTCAAAATCGATAATTGGAAAGACTTGAAATAAATTTTATTTTTTATAAAAGACTATGCTTTCATTTTTTCTCTCATTTTTGGTACATTTAGGATACTCACCAGAGGTGACTCCAAAAATCTATGCTGGCGGTGATGTAATGCTTTCTCGTGGTGTCGGAGCAAACTTTAAAATTCATTGATTGCAAAAATTTGCAAAAAATTATCACCCACTTTCTTTTGCTACTAAAAAAGATTTTATATTACTCAATTTAGAGTCGCCGTTTTCGCTTCCAGACAAGGATAGAAACCAGGCGACTTTTATTTTTTGAGCCAATCCTAATAATGCGAAAATTCTCAATTGGCTGAAATGAGAGGGTACAATGGTAGTTTCACTCGCAAATAATCATATTATGAATCGAGGATTTTCTGGACTTGAAAAAACAATCGAAACGCTTGAAAAAAATAAAATTTATTATACCGGAATCAGTAAAAAAACACGAAAAAAATTTATTTCACTCGAAAAATCTGGGAAAAAGTATTGTTTTTGATCCTACTCGTATGATGGACGATCGTGGCTCGACACAAAAACACAGACCATGTGGTATGTCAACAAACTTTCTCAGAGTGTCGACGATGTCAAAGAAATGAATACAGAAAAATGTGATTATAAAATCATTTCACTTCACTGGGGAAGAGAGTATAAAGTTACGCCAACCAAATATCAGCGAGAACTTTGATATATGCTTGTAGACAATTGAGCGACTGTCGTCATTGGTGGACACTCACATATTTTTGGCGAAGTTGAAAAGTACAAAGGCAAGTATATTTTTTATAGCCTCGGAAATTTTCTCTTTGACCAGTACTGGTGAGGAAAATGATGTCAACAAAATATGGACTGTATTTTTGATGCGAAATTTGGCAAAAAAATAGTACCGACAAATATCGGTACTGCAGTAAGTCTTGATTTTCCCTATGATACTTATAAAAAGTGGCAGTGGTATATGCGAGCGGGATTTTTTGAGAAAAAGGAGTAAACAATTTTTAAAAATATATTTTCCCCCTGTGAGAGGGAACTAAGGGGGGG
>JAGYHI010000043.1 GCA_018457335.1 Candidatus Altimarinota bacterium
AAAGATGAATGGGATTTAGGTCATATAAAATGAGCAATACATATTCCACTTTGAGATATTATGGAAGGTAATTATTCTCAAATATCTAAAAATACTCCTGTTTGATTATATTGTAGAAGTTGAAGAAGAGCAGATATAGCTTTAGAAGCTCTTAAAAAAGCTTGATATACAAATATTGTAAATTTAGGAGGAATTACAGATATAAAAAATATAGAAATAGTGAAATAATTTATAATTTTAATTTTTAATAAAAAATAACTATGACAACAACACAACCAACAATGAAAGATATTGTAAATCTTGCACATAACAGAGGTTTTGTATATGCAGGAAGTGAAATTTATGGAGGACTTGCTAACTCTTGGGATTATGGTCCTTATGGAAGTCTAATGAAAGAAAATATAAAAAATCTTTGGATTAAAGAAATGGTTCAAAAAAGAACTGATATGATGCTTCAAGATGCTTCAATTTTGATGAATCCACAAGTTTGGGTTGCAAGCTGACATGTTTGAGGTTTTTCTGATCCTTTAATTGATGATAAAAATACAAAAGAAAGATTTAGAGCTGATAAGTTGCTAGAAGATTTAATTGAAAATATGGAAAATCCAGAAACTTTAAAAGAAAAATATGGAGTTTCAAATTTAATTCCAGAATCTTGGGAACTTTCAAAACAAACAGAAGTAATGAGATGAGAACAAGTTAAAAATCCAAACAATGGAGAAGTTTGAGATTGGTCTGATGCTAAAAAATTTAATCTAATGTATAAAACTTTTCAATGAGTTACAGAAGATTCTAGTGCTGAAATTTATTTAAGACCTGAAACTGCTCAAGGAATTTTTGTAAACTTTCCAAATGTTTTGAGAAGTAGTAGAAGAAAATTACCATTTTGAGTTGCTCAAGTTGGTAAGGCTTTTAGAAATGAAATAACACCAGGAAATTTTATTTTCAGAACAAGAGAGTTTGAACAAATGGAAATAGAATATTTTGTAGAACCAGGGAAAGATTTAGAAGCACACAAAGAGTGGAAAGAATTTTGTATGAAATTTTTATTAGAAAAACTTGAAGTTAAAGAAGAAAATTTGAGAATGAGAGATCATGAAGAAGATGAACTTTCTCACTATTCAAATGCTACAACAGATATAGAATACAAATTTCCATTTGGTTGGGGAGAATTATGGGGAATAGCATCAAGAACAGATTTTGATCTAAAAGCTCATATGGAGAATTCAAAACAAGATATGAGTTATTTTGATCCTGTGAATAATAAAAAATTTATACCTTATGTAATTGAACCATCAGTTTGATTAAATAGATTATTTTTAACAATTTTAGCTGACTCTTATATAGTTGATGAAGAAAATAATAGAACTTATCTAAAGCTTCCAGCAAAAATTGCTCCAATTCAAGTTGCAGTTTTACCAGTTGTGAAAAAAATATGAGATTTAGCAAAAGAGGTTTATGCTAAACTTACAGATGATTTTGTTTGTGAATATGATGAAGTTGCAAGTATTTGAAAAAGATTTGCAAGAATGGATGAAATTTGAGTTCCATTTTGTATTTCAGTAGATTCTAATAATTATGAAGAGGGAAAAGTAACTGTTAGATTTAGAGATTCTATGGAGCAAGAAGTTGTGGAAATTGACAATTTAGTGGAATTTTTGAAAGAGAAGATGTAAAATAATTTGACATTTTAATTTTAATATTTATAATCTATAGGAGGTATAGTTTAATGAAAACGCTTTTTTAAAAAGTATAACTATTCAAATTTTTCATTGTAAAAAAAGTTGATATTTTAAATAGTTGGATAGTTTATTTTTTTCAAGGAGATGTTGGTGTCAAATCCATCTGCCTCACTATAAATTACAAGTATAGTCTATATTTTTGTTTAAATATTAGAATTATACTATATATTTACTCCTTTCTATGTCCTTAGAAAGGAGTTTTTTTATGAGATATTTTAGCAAAGTATAAAATAATTTGACAAAATAAAAAATATTCTTATTCTTAATTTTAAGACAAAAAGTATTTTGTTTTGGAAAATTTTAAAAACCAATAGCAAACCACTTGTGTCTTAGTAAGTGGTTTGCAGGAGAAAAAGGAAATGATAAAAGTTTACTGCTTTGATGTAAGCAAAGATTGGAACAGTACTGTATCCATTCAGAATAGAATTAATGATTTTAAGAAGCAAAACGAGATTGATGATAGTGATATTATGTTTATCTCCCATGCTATTTCTCGAGATCTTCAAACTAGTAGAATTCATATTATGATTACTTATAAAGTTCCTGATGAGTAATTAAATCTCAAACCACTTCAAAATCCCTACTTTTAAATAGGGATTTTATTTTTGCTTTTCTTGCGTTTTTTGATATAATTTTCTGGCAAAATATTTCCTAAAAATTACAAACCATGAAACAATATTTTTCTCACAAAGAAATCAAAAATTCAAATCTTTTTTGTTGTGTGACTCATAATTTTGATTTTTCAAAACTCGATTTTCTCAATCTCGATGCGAAAATCATAGAGCATATCAAAAAAAATCTCAAAAAAGATGAAAATACGATGACGAGTTATTTCCTTGGGAGCGAGCATTTTGAACATTTTTTTGTGTATACAATTTCGAAGAAAAATAAAAAATCTCTCATTGACTTGCTCGGTAAGGAATTTCCAAAACTTCCAAAAAATATGACAATTTTCGCAGCAGATATTGGAAATTTGCCAAATCTTATGAAAACCTCAATCCTTTCTCGCTATAAATTTCAAGACTATAAATCCAAAAAAGAAAAAGACAAATATAATTTTCTCGTCAATAAAGAAGATGAAAAAACCCTTGAAAATCCAAATATTTTTGAAGACACGAAAAAACTTATCGAAAATATCATCCTCGCGCGCGACCTTGGGAATATACCGTCAAATGACCTCTACCCAGAGGCTTTTGCGAAAATCGTAAAAAATACAGAATTTAAAAATACAAAGGTCAAAGTTTTTGACTACAAAAAAATCAAAGAACTCAAAATGGGACTGCTCGAAGCAGTCGGAAAGGGCTCAAAAGAAAAACCACATATGGTGATTTTAGAGAGAATTGTCGATAAAAAACTCCCGACGATTGGATTTGTCGGAAAAGGAGTCACTTTTGACACTGGTGGAATCCAGGTCAAGCCAGATAAATTTATGTACGAGATGAAGGGTGATATGTGTGGGGCGGCCAATGTTTTCGCGATTGCAAAAGAGCTTGATGAAGCGGATTTAAAAGTAAATGTCGTATATGCGCTGATGCTCGCCGAAAATCACATTTCGAGTGAGAGCTTCAAGCCGTCGGATATTTTCACTTCGTATTCTGGAAAGACCGTCGATATTATTCATACCGATGCCGAGGGAAGACTCGTTTTGGCGGACGGAATCAGTTATATTTCAAAAAATTATAAACTCGACAAAATCGTCTCGATGGCGACCTTGACGGGTGCATGTATGGTGGCTCTCGGTTTTCGATATGCGGGAATCATGGGAAATGATGATGTGTTTATTAGTAAATTTGAGGAATATTCTCGGGTGGGGCTTGAAAAGTATTCACGACTGCCATTTGATGAGTATTTTGTAGAAAAGACAAAATCTGATGTGGCTGATGTACAAAATCTCACGGACGGTGTCTATGCGGGTTCTACTATGTGAGCCGCATTTTTAGCGAATTTTGTGCTCAATGATGAAAAATACACGCACCTCGATATCGCTGGTCCAGCGCTCAATTCCTATGAGTCCTATGGCTACGCTGTTAAATGAATGACCGGATTTGGAGTAGAGAGTGTGAGTGAAATTATAAAAAATATACAATAAAAAATTCCCCCATATTTAAATATGGGGGAATGCTATTCTTTTTAACTTAAATTGAAGTGAAAAAGAATAGAGGAGGGCCTCGTGCTTTCGCTATTGCTCTTTTTTTGAGGTAATCTTTATGAAAAAACCTTTTTTGGAGAGAAAGATTGTCTAGATATGTATCAGAAAAATGATTTTCTGGTCGAATATCTATGATATCTTTGAGATCCATTATAGGCAATGGATTTCTTATAACAAAACAAAACACTGAGGCGATTATTGGTCTTCGTCCAAACATAGTACACCTCCTGGTGTAGTGGTTTTGGGGTTGAAAAAATCTGAGAGAATGCTTATAGAAAACACCTTTCAGGACCAGTTTCGCCGTCAGATATAAATCTCTAAAAGAGAAAATATCTGATAACTTTTTGTAGTATAGAGAATTTTTTTAAAAAAGCAAATTTATTTTTGACTTTTTTTATTTTTTGAATATAAATAATTGGACAAAATATAAATTTTATTTTCTTATTTATAAAAAATTATGACTACAAAATTTGAAAAAGACAGTCCTCAAAATGATATAATTTCTCAAACAGAAATCACAGAATCTGGGCAAATACATACAGATAAAGAAAAACAAACAGATAAAATACTTTCTCAAACTTCACAAAAAATCGAAAAAGATAAGAGTCTCATTTTGCAAGTTTCTGGGAATGAAGTCGCGATTCCATATAGTGAAGTTGGAGAATTTTTGACGACGCACAAGGATGCGGTAAATTGGGATTATCTACAAGATACGGTCAAAATTTATGATGGCACACCAGAGAGCATAGAAACAATTTTTGCTCAAATTAAACAAGGCGGAATTCAAAGACTTCAAGAACTTAATGTTAATGCAAATGAAATTTTCTGAGAGGAATTTAAACAATTACTCGCTAAACTCAACGATGCTTTTAAGGGGATTTCTGAAGACAAAGATAATCTCATCAAACTCCACCTCGGATCAAAACTCGAAAAAATGTATACAAAAATCCGACTGTGGGTCCAAGGTACATCGCTCGATGATGTGATGGACAAAATTAAAGGCACTTCAAGTTTCGCGATCAGTACTGATAGTAAAATCAAGGAAAAAACTGACCAAGCACTTGCTATCAATGAAAAAAGCAAAGAAGATTTCGAATATCTTGTGACGAATTATTCGGTGCAATTGGTGTTAAAATTTTTGATAGAAAAAGAACTCCAAAAAGACAATCTCGATGAGCGGACGAAACTTTTACTCCAAAAGAGACTGGATGGTATCGGGGCAGAATTGGCAAATATCGTCTTGACATTACAAATGTCGCAATGAGCATCAAATCAAATTGATTCGACGGTTATCTCTCTCAATCTCAGTCATGAGCAACTTATCTCTGGGCTCAACACACTAATGACAACAGTTCAAAGTATAAATACTCTTTCTGAAATCAATGAAATTGCGAGTATTTTGAGAAATCTCAAGGCGGTCAGTATCGAGCAAACTGCAAAATGATACCAAAATCTGCTCCAACAAGCCGCCGATCAAATCGAAGATGAAATCGGTTACCATAAACAAATCCAAGAACTTATCATAAACTCCAACAAAAAAGAAGAGCAAATGAAAAAAGAAATAGCAGAACTCGAACAAAAACTCAAAATTGAACAGCAAAAAACAGAAGCAATAGGAAAAGAACAATTACAAAAGCAAAATCCAAAAAAACTTTTAAAAAATGACACAAAATCTGACTCCAATACATAAACTGGCAGAAAATCTCGATGTGATGACACAAAAATCAAAAACCATCACATTGACACATTGCCGCACTCATTTGACTCCTTTGGGGGCTGAGGATTGGATGAAAAAACCTTTGGACTTTTTATATACTGGAAACTATATTTCTGACGAAGAAAAATTTAAGTGTTCTACTTCTGTCGAAACAAAACAAATCGGACAAAAAGAGATAGGTGAGATGGAGGTTTTTTTAGATTTTCAAGATACCAAATTTTCTCAGCATACCTATGAGATGTGCTATTTTTTTGTAAAATACCTTCAATCTCAGTGATTTTTTGTCAGTGATGTGGGCTGCGATTTGTCAGAATTGGTAGGAGTCTGCGACGAGATCACTCAAAGTGGCGGACTCACTCGACTTTCTGGTAATTTTATTTCACAGATTGCGACGGTTTTAGAGAAGTATAAAGAAAACTCTAAAAAATGAATAAGCAATCACGCTTTTTTAGAAAATCTATACGGTCGAGTCGATAAATTTCAGCAAAAAATCAATACAGTAGCACACCAAAAAGCGACTCACAATGAACAGATAAACGCCTTGATACATGGACAAAATATCGAAGCAGATGCTCAAAAACTCATACAAGAACTCACAAATTTGCTCGATACTGGGAGTGAAGCGGAAATTGTAGAATATTTTGAAAAACTTGTCAGTAATTCAAAAACCTTGATAAAATCCAATAAGAGTATTATCAAAAATCTGCTTGACTTTCCAAATCAAAAAATTAGTAGAAAATTTAAGACATATATAAATGAAACTCTCTCGACTCAAAGAGACCTCAAAAAACCGTTTGGGTTTATCAAAGTAGAAGGCAACAAATCGTATAGCTATCTTTCCTATCTTGCGCAAAAAAACAAAACCAATTTTCTAGCGACAAAGACGGGTATTGTCTTTGAATTTAAAAAACCCTTACAATGAAATGAGATACGGAGAAAAATCAGATTTTCCGATATTCAGGCAATGAGCGATGAGCATAAGAATTTTTTTGGAAGACCATTGATTTGCATAGAAACCATTGCGGATGAGTATTCAAGATACTATAAATGTATGATAGATGTGGAAAATAACTGTTTCTTGAAGCTCGCAGAGCTCTTTGTAAAAGATGTGGGTGATGAAATATTTGAATTTGAAGGAAAAAAATATGTGCAAATAAAAGTCGAAACTGGTCAGCGAGCATATTTTGAC
>JAGYHI010000044.1:0-1387 GCA_018457335.1 Candidatus Altimarinota bacterium
AAAAAACATTTGCAAAAAATCATTTTTTTTGTATTATAGACTGAGTAAAGGCATTTGAGCGGTTATCGCCCGCAAGCCGGAGAAAGAAAACTTTATATTTTTATAGTGTCATCCTGAACTCGTTTCAGGATCTCTTCGAAATATTCCAAAAAGTGAGTAGAATCTCCCGAAGTCGCAAATCTTCGTCATCAAAATAAAATCAAGCATTCTCGCTTTTAGGTGGTACCTTCTTTTTTCTCAAAAATAAAAGACCGAAAAGCACACAACTTCTAATTTTTTGTGGGCTTTTTTTAATTTTTAACCCTTATTTATCTTATGAAAAATATCATTCTTATACTCATTTCTCTTTTTATATTTTCATCTTGCAATTTCTCACTATGAGATAAATTAAGATGAAAAGATAACTTAATTTGGAATTGAAATGAATTACGAAATCAAAAAAAATATGAAGAAGCTATTGTTTATTATGATAAAGCGATAAATGCCTATCCAAATAGTCCAGATTGATACCGGGACAAAGGTCTTGCCTTGGAGTATTCTTGAAAATATGAAAAAGCTATTGAAAGCTTTAATAAGGCTATTCCGTTAGATAAAAGTGATCCAAATGTTTATCTTTATAAATGAAGAAGTTTATATTCTTTAGAGAAATACCAAGAAGCTATAGAAAATTTTAATAAATCCATTGAAGTAGATCCAAACCCTTCTGGTGCTTATATTTATAAATGAAAAAGTTTATATTATTTAAATAAATATCAAGAAGCTATAGAAAATTTTGATAAAATCCCTGAAGAAGAGAGAAAATTTTATAACAAATATGATAACATATACAGTTACATGGGATATAGCTTCTATGAGCTAAATAAATATCAGGAAGCTATAGATAATTTTAATAAAGCAATTGAATGAGGGATGAAATCTGCATTTATCTTTTATAAAAAAGGAATGAGTTTGCATTTTTTAAGAAAATATGAAGAAGCTATAGAAAGTTTTGATGAAGTATTAAAAATAGATAATAATTTTTCTGATGCATATTATGGAAAATGATTGTCTTATTTTTACAAAGAAGAAGACAATCATGCTATGGAAAATTTTAATAAAACTATTGAGTTAAATCCAAAACATCCTCGAGCATATTACTTTAAAGGATTACTGTTAGAAAAATCATTATTAAATGAGAAGGCTATTGAAAACTTTAATAAAGCTATCGACTCTGATCCTGAATTTTCTAGCCCTTATTACGATAAATGAAGAATATTGTTTAATTTAAAAAGATATGATGAAGCAATTGTATCTTTAGATAAAAGTATTGAAATAGATCCTGATGAATATTCTTCATATTCACTAAAATGAGAAATATTAAAAATGAAATGAAGAGAGAGAGAGAGAG
>JAGYHI010000044.1:1481-6598 GCA_018457335.1 Candidatus Altimarinota bacterium
GAAGAGAGAGAGAGTCTTTACAAAATTTTAAAAAAGCATATGAAAAGAGTACGTCGCTAGTTCTTATAAATTCTGCACTAGCAAGAAAGGATTATAAAAATGCACTTGATTATTGTAATACCGCTCTTAAATATGATTCGGTAAATCCATACTTTGAAAAAAAGAAACAAGAAATAATTAATTTAATGAATAGTAAATAATTTCTAACCCTTATACATTATGTCTTTCCCTCAAGTTTCCCCAAAACAATCTTTCCCAGCACTCGAAAGTGAAGTGCTCAAATTCTGGAAAGAAAACGATACTTTCCAAAAATCTATCGAATCTCGCCCAGAATCAAATCCATACCGATTCTACGACGGTCCTCCTTTTATCACGGGTATGCCACACTATGGATCGCTCCTCTCATCGGTCGTAAAAGATGTCGTCGGTCGCTACTGGACGATGCGCGGACGACGCGTCGATCGTGTGTGGGGTTGGGACTGTCACGGACTCCCAATCGAAGAAAAAGTCCAGAAAAAACTCGGACTCAAATCCAACAAAGACATCGAAGAAAACGGTGTCAAAAAATTCATCGACGGCTGCTACGACTACACGCAAGAAGTCTCTGCCGAATGGTGATGGTATATCGACAAAATCGGTCGATGGGTTGACATGGACCGCGCGTATCGCACCATGGATCAAGACTATATCGAATCTGTCATGTGGGTTTTTAAACAACTCTGGGACAAAGGTCTCATCTACGAATGAAAACGCGTATCGCTCTACTCTTGGAAACTCGGAACGCCAATTTCGAATTTTGAAGTGGCGATGGACGATACCTACGAAGAAGTCAATGATCCAGCTATCACAGTAAAATTTGAACTCGAACAAAACGCGGATGAGTCTGATAAACGCGAATGAGGGAATTTTGAATATACTGACGACGGTTATCTTCGATATGTACTCGGAGTGATTAAAAATGAAAAAGGACAATATTTGATGCTCAAAAACAAAAAACACGGTGGAAAATGGCAATGTCCAGGCGGAAAAATCGATGCCGGAGAAACAGCAGAAATCGCACTCAAAAGAGAAATCCAAGAAGAACTCGGAGTCGATTGTGAGGTCAAAAATCACATCTCTGATAAAAAAACTTTTGTCAGCGGATCACTTTGGCAAGGAGAATACTACGAAATCGAACTTAAATGAGAACCAAAAATACAAGAGCCAAATAAACACGAAAAAATCGAGTGGGTTTCTTTTTGTCAAGATGAAGAAAAAAGCGAATTCAAATGCGAAACTGAATGCCATGACGATTTTTGTTTTATTCGAGAAAACTTTGATATCTTCAATCTTGAAGCCGACCGCGACGATATTTCCAAAATCTCAATCCTTGCTTGGACGACAACACCTTGGACGATTCCGGCAAATATCATGCTCGGTGTCGGTAAAAAAATCGACTACACACTCGTGTCTTTTGAGGGTGAGGGTTATATCGTAGCAAAAAGCCGACTCGAAAACGTCTTCAAAGGAAAAGGTGAATACAAAATCATCCGAGAAATGAAGGGGAGCGAACTCGAAGGAATGAAATATAAACCGCCATTCCCAGAATATTATCACCACAAAAGCCCTGGCTACCACGAAGTGTACATCGCAGATTTCGCGACAGATACTGATGGTACTGGTATCGTTCATTGTGCCCCAGAATTTGGTGATGTCGACTTCGCGCTCGCCCAAGAAAAAGGCATCAAAATCACCGAAGCAATGGACAATGAGGGGAAATACACCAAAGAAATTTGCGACATGAAAGGAACACACTATCTCGATGCTAACAAAATCAACACCGAGAGAATGAAAGAAAATGGAACACTTTTCAAAAATGAAAGTATCACCCACCGAATCCCTTTCTGTCCACGATCTGGAACACCACTCGTCCAAAAGGCGCAATCAAGTTGGTTCGTCGATATTCAAAGTCAAAAAGACAAACTTATCGAAGCAAATGAAAAAATCAACTGGTTTCCAAAATACCTCAAATACGGACGCTTCAAAAAAGGAATCGAAGCCGCACCAGACTGGTGTATTTCTCGTACGAGATTTTGGGGGGCACCAATGCCAATCTGGCAAAACACTAACGCGAGCATCAAAGAAATTTATGCTGACCGCGATGAAATTTTCGCGAAAAATCAAGCCTACGGACAACTCACAAAAGAGCAAAAAGACGGAAAAAATCACTACACTTTCGTGGGTGGGGAATTTGACACAATGCCACTCAATCTCCATAGACCGTATATTGATAGTATTCTCATTGAGAGAGAAAACGCTTTAAAATCAGAAAAAGTCCTTGCGGTTCATGGTTGGAAATCAAGATGAAAAAATCATCCAGATTCTTTTTGGAGTCGTGTATCATCTCATCTTGATACAAATAAAATAAGTATTGACCTTCCAGATTTTGATAAATCTGAACATACAACTTATAAAGAATGGAAATGAACTTTTGATGAAATCGACTTTACAAAATACGACACTGTTGCGGCTCACAGCCTTGGTTGTCCTATGGTGATGAAATATTTAACCGAAAATAATATTTCTCTTAAAAGACTTATTCTTGTTGCTCCAAGTGGTTTGGTCGAGAGCGATCATTTTTCACACCTCATTGATGAGCTTGAAGTAAATTCAGAAGTTCTTCGTAAGAATATTAAAGAAATCACAATCGTACACAGCAAAGATGATAATTCTACTTCTGCAAAATTTCCATACGGACAAAAACTCGCCAGAAAACTCAAATGTGAATTTATCACACTCAACGGTTACAAACATTCATTCAAAAATGGCGGAGAAAAAATCCTCGCTGGTATCCTCGCAAACGGAACACCACTTCAAAGAGTGAGCGAGGTTCTCGATGTATGGATGGATTCAGGGTCAATGCCATACGCACAAATGCACTATCCTTTCGAAAACAAAGAAGCAATGGAAGCAAGTTTCCCAGCGGATTTCGTCGCAGAATATGTCGGTCAGATTCGTGCTTGGTTCTATGTAATGCATGTCCTCGGAACGCTCGTCGGAAGCGAAGAAAACAAGCCACTTCCAGCCTTTACAAATGTCATCACAACTGGTGTCATCAATGGAAACGACGGTCGCAAAATGAGTAAATCTTTTGGAAACTATCCAGACCCGAAAGAAACCATCAAAAAATACGGTGCCGATCCAATCCGATTCTACATGCTCAATAGCCCGCTTCTCTCTGGTGGTGATATGGATTTCAAAGAAGAAGGAATCCTCGAAACAGTCAAAAACACCATGCTCCCAATCTGGAATACGTACAGTTTCTTCACAACTTACGCAAATATCGACAAATGGGGAAGAGACGATACGCAAGTTTGGTTTGCGCGACACGGAGAATCAACTTCAAATGTTGCTATGAAAATGAGTGACGGAAAAGATGATCCAGAACTCACAGAAAAAGGTGAACTCCAAGCAAAAAACGCTGGGAAAAAACTCGCTGAGCAGGGAGTAAAATTCGATGTAATTATTCATACTGACCGAATTCGAGCAAAAAATACAGCTGAAATTATTGCAAAAGAAACAGAATTTAGTGGAGAATTTATCGTGGAAAATGGATTTACAGAGCAGACAGCAGGAGAATACGCAAATAAAACAACCGAAGAAATGAAAAAAATTGCCGGACTCTCGCAAGATTGTGATCCAAAAGATTTGAGAAAAGCCTACAAAAACAACAGCGAAGAAAATATGGAGCAATTCGAAGAAAGAATCCTCACAACTTATGAAAAAATCCTTGCAAAATATAAAGGAAAAAAAGTTCTCATCGTCGCTCATGCTGGGACACCACGACCAATCCTCGCGAAATACAGTGGACTCGACAAAGAAAAATGCTACTACGATATGGATATTCGAAATGCTGATCCATTTGAACTTATGACGACTGAAATCATAAATCCACTCGACAAATGGATGCTCTCAAAACTCCAAGTTCTCATCGGAAAAACACACGACGCTTTTGAAGCGTATGATATCAGCCGAGCCTGTCGCGGACTCGTGGAGTATATGGACTCACTTACAAACTGGTATATCCGACTTTCACGACGCCGATTCTGGGGAAGTGAGATGACTGCTGATAAGAAATCCGCTTATGAGACACTCTACCGCACGCTCCACGAGACTTCAAAACTTCTCGCACCACTCATGCCATTTATCGCGGAAAATATCTATCAAGGACTCACGAACACCAACCCAGAAAACAGTGTCCACCTCCAATACATCACATACCCAAATCACACACTCGTCTCAAATACCCTCAATAGTGATATGGAAATCGCCAGTGATATCGTATCAATCGGACTCGCGCTCCGAAGTCGCAAGAATATCCGTGTACGACAGCCACTCGCGACACTCACTATCACGAACAATCTCGATGAATACTACACAAATATCATCAAAGACGAACTCAATGTCAAAGAAGTAAAAATCGTCGATCCAGAAATGCTCGCAACAAAAATCTGTAAACCAGATGCACGAAAACTCGGACCAAAATACGGAAGGGAAGTGCAAAATATCATCCGAGAAGGAAAAGCCGGAAACTTCTGCGAACTCGCTGATGGTAAACTCCAAATCCTCGATTACACACTCGAAAGTGATGAATACATAATCGAATACCTTCCAAAAGAAGGAGTCGGAGATGTTGAGGGAGCCAATGGTCGCGTTATCGGACTTGATACTGAGATCACCGAAGAACTCAAAATCGAAGGATTCGCGCGAGATATTATCCGCCAAATCCAAGACATGCGAAAAACCGCCGACTACCAAATTACTGATAAAATAGAGATTTCTCTTGCATGAAATACTATTGCAAATCTTCGCGATAATTTCGGAAGCATGATTGAGAAAGAAACGCTCGGAACTCTTGTTGAAAATATCATAGATCCTGACGAAACTAAAACACTTGAACTCGAGGAGGGGAATAATGTGGAGATAAAAGTAGGAAAGGGGAAGTAAAAGAAAAAACTGTCATTCTCGCGCAGGCGGGAATCTGATTGAAACACAACAAATGTCATCCTCGGGCTTGTCCCGAGGATCCAGCCGATAAAAATATTCCTTTTTTCAAAATTTCATCTTCACACTCCCTT